>NZ_JBFTOG010000138.1:0-301 GCF_056397865.1 Arthrobacter sp. 05L417 | reverse complement strand
AGCCTCCGATGGCGCTCATGCTGCGGTCCGGTTGGATGAAGTCGGGTGCGCCGAGGCCGGTGTGGTCCATGCCGTGGGCTTTGGGTTTGATCCACATGGCGTCTTGCCAGCGTTGGGCGAGTTCCTCGTCGTCCGCTCCGGAGCGAAGGAGTCCCAACAGGTCGAATTCCTGGCGGGAGAACAGGCAGCTCATGATCTTGCCTTCGGCGGTGATCCGTGTGCGCCGGCAATCGGAGCAGAACGGTTCGGTGACGGAGGCGATGATGCCGACGGTGCCCAGGAGCGGACCGGTGGCGTGGGC
>NZ_JBFTOG010000137.1:0-328 GCF_056397865.1 Arthrobacter sp. 05L417 | reverse complement strand
AGATCATCGTTCGACTTGCATGTGTTAAGCACGCCGCCAGCGTTCATCCTGAGCCAGGATCAAACTCTCCGTTGAAGTAAAACAAAAACAGACACAACCACAACCACCGGAAATAACGGCAGAAGAGCTGCACAAAATTTGAAACCAGCCGAAAACACCAGACCCCACCCACGGGGGTGGACAAGGCCCGGCAAAATCAACCAATTAAAATAAATCGGTATCAACAAACTTGGCACACTATTGAGTTCTCAAACAACAGACACACCCGGCACCACCCACACCCACCAAAGGGTCCAGGATCGCTCCGGAGCAACTTTCCAAACTTACC
>NZ_JBFTOG010000136.1:0-357 GCF_056397865.1 Arthrobacter sp. 05L417 | reverse complement strand
GAGCTGGCGCTGAACCATCCCGACGTCGAGATCATCGTGAACCTGACCATCCCGGCAGCCCATGTCGAGGTGGCCACGGCTGCCGTGAACGCGGGCAAGCACGTCTGGACCGAGAAGCCGTTCTCCCTGGACCGCGAGTCCGGGCTGGCTTTGTTGAAGACGGCCGACGCCGCGGGCATCCGTCTGGGCTGTGCCCCGGACACGTTCCTGGGCGCGGGCCTGCAGACGGCCCGGCGGGTCATCGAACGCGGCGACATCGGCACGCCTTTGACCGCGCTGACCATGTTCCAGACCCCCGGCCCGGAATCCTGGCACCCGAACCCGTCCTTCCTCTTCGCCCACGGCGCCGGCCCGCTC
>NZ_JBFTOG010000135.1:0-364 GCF_056397865.1 Arthrobacter sp. 05L417 | reverse complement strand
CCGAGGCCCCGCTGAGCTGGTCCGAGGCCCTGGCCGCCGGACGCGCGTCCACGGTGTTCACCACCCACACCCCCGTGCCGGCCGGCATCGACCGCTTCGAGGCCGTGCAGATCAGGCACTTCTTCGACGCCGGCCTGGCCCCGGACGTGCCGGTGGAGAAGGTCCTGGAACTGGGCCGGGAAAACTACGAGGGCGGCAACCCCGCGGTCTTCAACATGGCCGTCATGGGCCTGCGCCTGGCGCAGCGGGCCAACGGCGTGGCCAAACTCCACGGGGTGGTCTCCCGCGAGATGTTCTCCGGGCTCTGGCCAGGCTTCGACCACTCCGAAATCCCCATCACCTCCGTCACCAACGGCGTCCACGT
>NZ_JBFTOG010000134.1:0-379 GCF_056397865.1 Arthrobacter sp. 05L417 | reverse complement strand
AGCGCGTAGTCCAGGAAGGCCGCGGCTTCCGGGCCGGTGACCCAGACTTCGCCCATGTGGGAAAGGTCGAACAGGCCCGCGGACTGGCGGACGGCGTGGTGTTCGGCCAGTTCGGAGGAGTACTTCAGGGGCATCTGCCAGCCACCGAAATCGGTGAAGGAAGCGCCGAGCTTCTTGTGCTCTTCGTAGAGCGCAGTGTAATTCTCAGTCATCGTGGGAGTCCTTTAGTTCTCGAAGGCTTCGATCGGAGGGCAGGAGCAGACCAGGTTGCGGTCGCCCGCGGCGCCGTCGATGCGGCCGACGGGCGGGAAGTACTTGTCCTGCTTGAGGTGGTGGACCGGGAAGACGGCCTGCTCGCGGGAGTACTCACGGTCCCAAT
>NZ_JBFTOG010000133.1:0-389 GCF_056397865.1 Arthrobacter sp. 05L417 | reverse complement strand
TCGTAGAGGTCCAGCGCCCGGGCGTAGGATCCGGCGGACTCCTCCCAACGGCCGGCATCCTGATGCAGGGCCCCGAGGTTGCTGTGCACCAGAGCCTGCTTCTCCGGGAGGTCCAGGACCTCGTAGAGGTCCAGCGCCCGGGCGTAGGATCCGGCGGACTCCTCCCACCGGCCGGCAGCCCGGTACAGGGCCCCGAGGTTGTTCTGCACCAGAGCCTGCTTCTCCGGGAGGTCCAGGACCTCGTAGAGGTCCAGCGCCCGGGCGTAGGATCCGGCGGACTCCTCCCAACGGCCGGCATCCTGATGCAGGGCCCCGAGGTTGCTGTGCACCAGAGCCTGCTTCTCCGGGAGGTCCAGGACCTCGTAGAGGTCCAGCGCCCGGGCGTAGGA
>NZ_JBFTOG010000132.1:0-389 GCF_056397865.1 Arthrobacter sp. 05L417 | reverse complement strand
TCTTCCAGTACCTCTTTGGAATTCACCACCATTGAACGGAACTTAAGGCATTTAAATTTGCGTCCGTTGCGCCCTACTCGCTCATGCCCATAAATAGGATTGCCGCCGTCGCGAGCGACCATAAAGATCAGGAAGGCCAGCGCAGGCATCAGCATGGTGATAATACTTAAGGCACCGACAATATCGAAGGTACGCTTAAGGAAACGCGAGGTGCGCTTCGCCAAATTATTGCTGACGCGCAGGATCATAACTTCATGGCTGAAGATATAAGCCATATCAGTACCGTATAGCGGTACGCCACGCAGTGAAGGAATAACGGAAACGGAACGGCAATTATGTTTCGCCAGATTTTTCAGCCAGAGATCACGATACTGACTCTGTTCATATTC
>NZ_JBFTOG010000131.1:0-391 GCF_056397865.1 Arthrobacter sp. 05L417 | reverse complement strand
GGAGGATGTCTTCCGCTTTGGGGCCCTGGACGGCGATCAGCGAGGTTGCCGCGGAGGCGTCATCGACGACGACGTCGAAGTTGGCGGCCCTTTGTGCCAGCGCCTGGGCAACGACCTTGGCGTTGCCGGCGTTCGGGACCACGAGGAACTTGGAATCGCCGCGGCGGTAGGTGATGAGGTCGTCGATGATGCCGCCGTCTTCCTGGCAGATCAGCGAGTACTTGGCCTTGCCCACAGACATGGCGGAGATCTTGCCCACCAGCGCGTAGTCCAGGAAGGCCGCGGCTTCCGGGCCGGTGACCCAGACTTCGCCCATGTGGGAAAGGTCGAACAGGCCCGCGGACTGGCGGACGGCGTGGTGTTCGGCCAGTTCGGAGGAGTACTTCAGGGG
>NZ_JBFTOG010000130.1:0-399 GCF_056397865.1 Arthrobacter sp. 05L417 | reverse complement strand
AGCGCGTAGTCCAGGAAGGCCGCGGCTTCCGGGCCGGTGACCCAGACTTCGCCCATGTGGGAAAGGTCGAACAGGCCCGCGGACTGGCGGACGGCGTGGTGTTCGGCCAGTTCGGAGGAGTACTTCAGGGGCATCTGCCAGCCACCGAAGTCCGTGAAGGACGCCCCGGCGATTTTGTGCTGCTCGTAAAGAGCTGTGTAGTTCTCAGTCATTGCGTCAGTCCTTAGATTTCGAACGTTTCGGTGGTTTCCTCGAAGGCTTCGATCGGAGGGCAGGAGCAGACCAGGTTGCGGTCGCCCGCGGCGCCGTCGATGCGGCCGACGGGCGGGAAGTACTTGTCCTGCTTGAGGTGGTGGACCGGGAAGACGGCCTGCTCGCGGGAGTACTCACGGTCCCAAT
>NZ_JBFTOG010000129.1:0-406 GCF_056397865.1 Arthrobacter sp. 05L417 | reverse complement strand
CCCCTGAAGTACTCCTCCGAACTGGCCGAACACCACGCCGTCCGCCAGTCCGCGGGCCTGTTCGACCTTTCCCACATGGGCGAAGTCTGGGTCACCGGCCCGGAAGCCGCGGCCTTCCTGGACTACGCGCTGGTGGGCAAGATCTCCGCAATGTCTGTGGGCAAGGCCAAGTACTCGCTGATCTGCCAGGAAGACGGCGGCATCATCGACGACCTCATCACCTACCGCCGCCCGTCTTCCGAAGACGGCAGCGACAGGTTCCTCGTGGTCCCGAACGCCGGCAACGCCAAGGTCGTTGCCCAGGCGCTGGCACAAAGGGCCGCCAACTTCGACGTCGTCGTCGATGACGCCTCCGCGGCAACCTCGCTGATCGCCGTCCAGGGCCCCAAAGCGGAAGACATCCTCC
>NZ_JBFTOG010000128.1:0-408 GCF_056397865.1 Arthrobacter sp. 05L417 | reverse complement strand
AGCCCCAGCCGGAGGCCAGGCGCGCGACGTCCTCGAAGGGCAGGTCGGCCCACTGGCCGGTGAACAGGGTGTACGGGCGGGGCATGGGTTCTCCTAGGGAAAAGTTTCGGGGGCCGGGGGAAGCCAGACGGCGGTTGTCAGCCGGCGGTTGTCAGCTGGCGGTGTTTAGTGGCCGGCGACCTGGATGATGGCGGATTTGGCGTCGGCGGATTCCTCGATGGCGGCCAGGATCTGCTGGACGGCGAGACCGTCCTCGAACGAGGGCGAGGGCGGGGTCCCGGCGTCGAGGGCCTGCAGGAAGTCGCGGATCTGGTGGGTGAAGGTGTGTTCCCAGCCGATCACGTGGCCCTGGGGCCACCAGGCGGCCATGTAGGGGTGGTCGGGTTCGTTGACCAGGATCCGGCGGAA
>NZ_JBFTOG010000127.1:0-412 GCF_056397865.1 Arthrobacter sp. 05L417 | reverse complement strand
TCGTGCCGGACGAATCGCGCACCTTCGGCATGGACGCGTTCTTCCCCACCGCGAAGATCTACAACCCCAAGGGCCAGAACTACCTCTCCGTGGACCGGGACCTCGTCCTGGCCTACAAGGAATCCCCCATGGGCCAGCTCATCCACCCCGGCATCAACGAAGCCGGCGCCGTCGCGGCCTTCACCGCCGCCGGCACCGCCTACGCCACCCACGGCGAACCCCTCGTGCCGATCTACGTGTTCTACTCCATGTTCGGCTTCCAACGCACCGGCGACGCCTTCTGGGCCGCCGCGGACCAAATGACCCGCGGCTTCATCATCGGCGCCACCGCAGGACGGACCACCCTCACCGGCGAAGGACTCCAACACGCCGACGGACACTCCCCCATCCTGGCCTCCACCAACCCCGCCGT
>NZ_JBFTOG010000126.1:0-417 GCF_056397865.1 Arthrobacter sp. 05L417 | reverse complement strand
GGGCTCTCCAGTGAAGTCGGACGTCTGCTTTCCCTGCAGTTTGAACAGCACCAGATGCAGAAAACCTACCACGCTGTGGTTCGCGGCTGGCTGGAGAGCAGCGGGACGCTCGATTATCCGCTGGTGGAAGAGCTGGATAAAATTGCCGATAAACACGCCATGGAAGCGCGCACCGCACAGCCCGCGGTCACCGATTATCAGTCACTGGCAACGGTCGAGATGCCGGTCGGCATTGGCCGTTATCCCACTTCGCGTTATAGCCTGGTTGAACTGGCTCCTAAAACCGGTCGCAAGCATCAGCTGCGTCGTCATATGTCACACCTGCGTCATCCGATTATTGGCGATTCGGCGCACGGCGATCTGCGTCAGAACCGGGGTGCTGCCGAACATTTTGGCGCTAACCGCCTGATGCTGCAC
>NZ_JBFTOG010000125.1:0-420 GCF_056397865.1 Arthrobacter sp. 05L417 | reverse complement strand
AGCCCCAGCCGGAGGCCAGGCGCGCGACGTCCTCGAAGGGCAGGTCGGCCCACTGGCCGGTGAACAGGGTGTACGGGCGGGGCATGGGTTCTCCTAGGGAAAAGTTTCGGGGGCCGGGGGAAGCCAGACGGCGGTTGTCAGCCGGCGGTGTTTGGTGGCCGGCGGTTGTCAGGGCTATTAGTGGCCGGCGACCTGGATGATGGCGGATTTGGCGTCGGCGGATTCCTCGATGGCGGCCAGGACGTGCTGGACGGCGAGGCCGTCTTCGAAGGAGGGCGAGGGCGGGGTCCCGGCGTCGAGGGCCTGCAGGAAGTCGCGGATCTGGTGGGTGAAGGTGTGTTCCCAGCCGATCACGTGGCCCTGGGGCCACCAGGCGGCCATGTAGGGGTGGTCGGGTTCGTTGACCAGGATCCGGCGGAA
>NZ_JBFTOG010000124.1:0-427 GCF_056397865.1 Arthrobacter sp. 05L417 | reverse complement strand
CCCAACAGGTCGAATTCCTGGCGGGAGAACAGGCAGCTCATGATCTTGCCTTCGGCGGTGATCCGTGTGCGCCGGCAATCGGAGCAGAACGGTTCGGTGACGGAGGCGATGATGCCGACGGTGCCCAGGAGCGGACCGGTGGCGTGGGCCGATGCCGGGTCCCGTCGTCGTACTTCGAATCGTTCCGCCGGTGCGCCGTCGCGTTCGCGGGGGTCCGGGGCCAGTGTGAAGTCGCGGGAGAGCAGTTCGCGGATCTCGGCGGCGGTGATCATGTCGCGCCGGGTCCAACCGTGATCGGCGTCCAGCGGCATTTGCTCGATGAAGCGCAGTTCGTAGCCGTGCTCCACTGCCCAGGCCAGGAGCTCGGGGGACTCGGCGTCGTTGATTCCGCGCATGAGGACGGCGTTGATCTTGACCGGTCCCATCC
>NZ_JBFTOG010000123.1:0-439 GCF_056397865.1 Arthrobacter sp. 05L417 | reverse complement strand
GAAAGGGCGTGCAACTCCTCTGCCAGCAGCGTGGTGGTGCTGCCCGCATCCAGAAACAGCGTTTGTCCGGGCTGCAGCAACTGCGCAGCGGCGCGGGCGATGGCGCGCTTCTCCCGGGTCTGGGTACTGCGGCGTTCCGTCAGCGGCGGTTCAGCCCGCGTTTCAATCGCCACCAGCCCGCCGTGAACGCGGCGCGCCAGACCCAGCGCTTCCAGCTCAATGATATCGCGGCGCGCGGTTTCGCGTGAGACCCCCAGCTCCCTGATAATGCGCTCGGTACTCACCTGGTTAAGCCGGGTCAGTAAGGCACGGATGCGATGAAGGCGCGTTTCCTGCAGCATAGAGGTTTCCTTTTAAAGCGCGAAGATCACGGATGATACGCCAGTGAAGCGAAAGATTCCGTCTGAATCAGGGAGCAAGCTTAGCGTGGCGATCTGCC
>NZ_JBFTOG010000122.1:0-453 GCF_056397865.1 Arthrobacter sp. 05L417 | reverse complement strand
TAAGACGGCATATGCTAGAAACGAATCCTACTAGTGCTTTTGAAATTGATGATGCAGGTGGGCAGGAAAAAAGCAGGGAACGCTGGCTAAGCCGAGAAGAGCTTGCGCGATTCTTACAGGCAATGCCGATGACAAAAGGTTTCTCACGTCAGAACGAACTGACAATGAAACTTCTGCTGGTGTTCTGCTGCCGCAAGATGGAGCTTTGCGGTGCTCGTTGGGAAGAGTTCGATTTTAATGAAGCAGTTTGGCGCTTGCCCGCAGAGCGGGTAAAGAATGGCGATGCGATTGATATACCTATCCCGGCAGTAGCTCTTGAATGGCTGAAGGAACTGCATCAAATGTCCTGCAATAGCCAGTGGGTGCTGCCAGCAAGAAAGATGCAGCACCGGATGATTCCTCACATTCAGGAAAGTACACTCCCCGTAGCATTGAGCAAGGTGAAGGGTAACC
>NZ_JBFTOG010000121.1:0-503 GCF_056397865.1 Arthrobacter sp. 05L417 | reverse complement strand
TTGACGTAGTCCTGGAGCATCCGGTCGGCCGAGACGGCCGGGCCGAGGTGGGCCAGGGTGTGCTTGATCATGGAGACCCAGTGCGTCGGGATCGCTTCCGGGCCGGACTGCGAGGGCCCGGCCGCGCCGGCTTCCGCGGAGACCGTGGAGCCGTAGAAGCGCGGGGCCACCTGGGTCTCCAGGAGCTCGTAGAGCGCGGCSGCTTCGATGTCATCGCGTTCGGTGGGTGAGGCGTCGTTGTTCGCGGTGGGGATCGCCCAGCCGTTCTCGCCGTCGTACATCTCATCCCACCAGCCGTCCAGGACCGAGAGGTTCAGGGAGCCGTTGATGGCCGCCTTCATCCCGGAGGTCCCGCAGGCCTCCAGGGGCCGGAGCGGGTTGTTCAGCCACACGTCGCAGCCCGGGAACAGGGTGCGGGCCATGGCGATGTCGTAGTTGGGCAGGAACACGATCCGGTGCCGCACGGCGGGGTCGTCGGTGAACTTCACCAGGTCCTGGATCAT
>NZ_JBFTOG010000120.1:0-507 GCF_056397865.1 Arthrobacter sp. 05L417 | reverse complement strand
ACGAAGTCGCTTTCCTTGGCGAGCGACACAACAGGACCCAGGCCTGCCGAGAAGGGGTTGCCTTCGCGGGAGAGCTCGTTGCCGTAGAGCGGCATGCCGGCTTCGAGGCGCAGGGAGTCACGCGAGGCCAGGCCGGCGGGGATCAGCTCGCCGTCCTGGGCAACCGATGCGATTGCTTGCCACAGGGCGGCAGCTGCATCGTTGTCCACGAAGATTTCGAAGCCGTCCTCGCCCGTGTAACCGGTGCGGGCGAGCAGCAGTTCCGTAGTGTTGCCGGCAAAGGTGAAGGGTACCTCGACCGCGGCGTAGTACTTGAGCCCGGTGACGAGGGAGTGCTGTCCGGCCGGGACCAAGCGGAGGAGGATGTCTTCCGCTTTGGGGCCCTGGACGGCGATCAGCGAGGTTGCCGCGGAGGCGTCATCGACGACGACGTCGAAGTTGGCGGCCCTTTGTGCCAGCGCCTGGGCAACGACCTTGGCGTTGCCGGCGTTCGGGACCACGAGGAAC
>NZ_JBFTOG010000119.1:0-529 GCF_056397865.1 Arthrobacter sp. 05L417 | reverse complement strand
CCGAGGTCAGGTTGGCCAGGGCCACGTTCGCGCCGATCACGGGACGGGAGGCCAGGACCGTGGTGGTGGTGCCGGTGCAGGTGTAGGTGTAGGCGGGGGCGGTGCCGGCCTCGGTCCAGGGCACGGAGCAGTCATCGACGGTGACCTGCAGGCCCATGGTGGTGTTGGTGTCCAGCAGGGAGGACGGGGCGGCCGCGGTGGTCAGGGTGATCGCGGAGAGGTTCTGGTTCCCGGCGGCGTTGGCCAGGGTCGCCACGCGCTGCACGGTGTCGCCCGGGACCAGGCCGGACGCGGCGACGTTGAGCCGGTTCGCTGCGGTGCCTGTGGTGCCCAGGGCGATGTTCACGATGCCCGAGGCCACGGTGTTGCTGGCCGAGGTGCTGGAGGTGAAGGCACCGTAGGTTCCCAGTCCCGCCACGCCGGCAGCTGTGCCGACCAGGGCCAGGGAAGCAATGACTTTACCGGTGGTGGTTTTCAGGTTGAGACCCATGATGAAATTTCCGTTTCTTGAAGCCCGTGAGACCGGGAC
>NZ_JBFTOG010000118.1:0-546 GCF_056397865.1 Arthrobacter sp. 05L417 | reverse complement strand
GGGGTGGATGAGCTGGCCCATGGGGGATTCCTTGTAGGCCAGGACGAGGTCCCGGTCCACGGAGAGGTAGTTCTGGCCCTTGGGGTTGTAGATCTTCGCGGTGGGGAAGAACGCGTCCATGCCGAAGGTGCGCGATTCGTCCGGCACGATGGGGACAATCCGGTGCCCGAATTTCTTGTCGCGGAGCAGGTCTTTGAGTAGACGGACGAAGGCCATGGTGGTGGCGGCCTGCTGTTTGCCGGAGCCGCGCTTGGCGACGTCAAAGGTCTTGGCGTCGGGCAGTTCGACGGCCGCATGGTTGGAACGCCGTTCGGGGACCGAGCCTCCCAGCGCAGCTCGGCGCTCGAGGAGATAGGCGATCTCGGGTGCGTCCATGCCGGGGTGGTAGTACGGGGGGCGGTACAGATCGGTGTCGAGCTGCTCGTCGGTGATGGGGATGCGCAGGTGGTCGCGGAAGGCCTTGAGGTCCTCCATGGTGAGTTTCTTCATTTGGTGGGTCGCGTTGCGGCCCTCGAAGTGGGGTCCGAGTCCGTAGCCCTTGACGGT
>NZ_JBFTOG010000117.1:0-546 GCF_056397865.1 Arthrobacter sp. 05L417 | reverse complement strand
GGGTGGATGAGCTGGCCCATGGGGGATTCCTTGTAGGCCAGGACGAGGTCCCGGTCCACGGAGAGGTAGTTCTGGCCCTTGGGGTTGTAGATCTTCGCGGTGGGGAAGAACGCGTCCATGCCGAAGGTGCGCGATTCGTCCGGCACGACCGGGACGAATCGTTTGCCGAAGTTCTTGTCCCGCATGAGGTCCTTCAGGAGCCTCACGAAGGCCATGGTGGTGGCGGCCTGCTGTTTGCCGGAGCCGCGCTTGGCGACCTCGTAGGACTTGGCCTCGGGCAGGGTCACCGGAGTGTGGGTGCTGCGGCGTTCGGGCACGGCACCGCCCAGGGCCGCGCGGCGGTCCATCATGTACCGGATTTCCGGGGCGTCCATGCCCGGGTGGTAGTACGGGGGACGGTACAGATCGGTGTCGAGCTGCTCGTCGGTGATGGGGATGCGCAGGTGGTCGCGGAAGGCCTTGAGGTCCTCCATGGTGAGTTTCTTCATTTGGTGGGTCGCGTTGCGGCCCTCGAAGTGGGGTCCGAGTCCGTAGCCCTTGACGGTT
>NZ_JBFTOG010000116.1:0-554 GCF_056397865.1 Arthrobacter sp. 05L417 | reverse complement strand
ACACCGCCCGGCGCGCCGCCTGAAATCCTCCAAGAACCGGACCCGGTGCCCTGCCCTTACCGCCTGAAAACGGTGAGAATGGAACCGACCACCGGGCCTGACAGAAAGCCGCCGACCTTGCGAAGAAGCCGGAGCACCGCCGACACCGCCCGGACGCCCGCGCCCGGGCGCCTCGCCGCGGTCCTGGCAGCCGCCGCSGTCCTGGTCTTCGCCCCCGGCATCGCCCAAGCCGCGTTCAACACCACCGCCGGCGCCGCGCTCCCCGTCTCCACCGCCACCCTGGCATCCACCGCCACCGTCAGCGCGTCCTGCCAGGGATCGAGCCTCACCATCACCGTCACCGACTGGGCMCTGACCGATCCCCGCTTCMMAGGCCAGTTCACCGTCACCACCGTCCTCGGGATCGTCGTCTTCACCGGCACCAGCAACCAAAGCGGCGGCGGAACCTACACCGCGAAAATCGTCCCCCACCTCGGAACCTGGAACTGGACCGTCCAAAACCAATACCCCGTCCCCGGCACCAGCAACACCTGGACCGGCACACCCAAGACCGG
>NZ_JBFTOG010000115.1:0-595 GCF_056397865.1 Arthrobacter sp. 05L417 | reverse complement strand
CGGCGACTTCGGCTTGGACTTCCTTGAGGGCCTCCGTGTGCCCGCCGAGTTGTTCGAGTTCGTGGGCGAGTTCTGCCAGTTCCGCGCCGCCGGCCATCTGGGCGGTGAGTTCGTCCAGGGTGATGTCCTTCTTGTCGTAGTAGCCGATCGACTTGCCGCGCTTGAGCAGCAGGAACCGGTCACCCACMGGGAAGGCGTGGTGCGGGTTGTGCGTGATGAAAATGACGCCCAGYCCSCGGTCGCGGGCCTGCAGGATGTAGCGGAGCACGACGCCGGACTGCTTCACGCCCAGCGCGGCSGTSGGTTCGTCCAGGATCAGCACCTTCGCCCCGAAATASACGGCCCTCGCGATCGCGACRCACTGGCGCTCCCCTCCGGAGAGCTGGCCGATGGGYTGTTCSACATCGCGCAGRTCGATGCCCATCTGGGCCAGTTCCTTCAGCGTGATGTCCTTCATCTTCTGGACGTCCATGGACTTGAACGGCCCGAACCCGGTGGTCAGTTCCGAGCCGAGGAAGAAGTTCCGCCAGATCGGCATCAACGGGACCACGGCCAGGTCCTGGTACACGGTGGCGATGCCCGCGTCCAGGGCGTC
>NZ_JBFTOG010000114.1:0-599 GCF_056397865.1 Arthrobacter sp. 05L417 | reverse complement strand
TGCGGCGGTGGCTGCGGGGAGGTAGGCGGAGAGCCAGGCCATGCCGTCGCGGTCCGGGAGGTATTCGACCCGCCGGTCCGCGGCTTTTTGGGTGTGGCGTTCTTCGATGCTGACGGGGTGGTGGCGTTCGCGCCAGGTGCGTGCCTTGGTGCGGAAGCGGGAGGGGACGAGGTCCCCGGCGGGGCAGCCGCGGGCGGGGTTGGGTGCTCCGGGGTCCAGGAAGTGTGCTTCCAAGGCGGCCGTTGCGGCGGGCCCCAGGGCGTCGGTTTCGTCGATGATGATCCGGGCGTGTTGCCAGGAGATCGTCCCGGACTGCAGGGCCTTCAGGGTCAGTGGCAGCCCGGTTGTCAGTGCCTGGCAGTCGGAGAGGAAGGCCCCGGCGGTTCGTTCGCTGACGGTCAGGACGCAGGCCACCTCGGCGATCAGGGAGAGCTCCTGGGCGGTGGACTCCTGCGGTGATGCGGCCGGTGGCGCGAGGGCCCTGGCCGCGTGGGCGTAGTCCGCGGCCAGCTGCGCTTTCAGGGCGGCGGTGCGGGCTTCCAGCCGGGCCACTTCGGCGAGGCCGTCCAGGCAGGCATCCGCCAGATCCCGGAGCGGAT
>NZ_JBFTOG010000113.1:0-599 GCF_056397865.1 Arthrobacter sp. 05L417 | reverse complement strand
TGCGGCGGTGGCTGCGGGGAGGTAGGCGGAGAGCCAGGCCATGCCGTCGCGGTCCGGGAGGTATTCGACCCGCCGGTCCGCGGCTTTTTGGGTGTGGCGTTCTTCGATGCTGACGGGGTGGTGGCGTTCGCGCCAGGTGCGTGCCTTGGCGCGGAAGCGGGAGGGGACGAGGTCCCCGGCGGGGCAGCCGCGGGCGGGGTTGGGTGCTTCGGGGTCCAGGAAGTGTGCTTCCAAGGCGGCCGTTGCGGCGGGGCCCAGGGCGCTGGTTTCGTCGATGATGATCCGGGCGTGTTGCCAGGAGATCGTCCCGGACTGAAGGGCTTCCAGGGCCAGGGGCAGCCCGGTTGTCAGTGCCTGGCAGTCGGAGAGGAAGGCCCCGGCGGTTCGTTCGCTGACGGTCAGGACGCAGGCCACCTCGGCGATCAGGGAGAGCTCCTGGGCGGTGGCTTGCTGCGGTGATGCGGCCGGTGGCGCGAGGGCCCTGGCCGCGTGGGCGTAGTCCGCGGCCAGCTGCGCTTTCAGGGCGGCGGTGCGGGCTTCCAGCCGGGCCACTTCGGCGAGGCCGTCCAGGCAGGCATCCGCCAGATCCCGGAGCGGAT
>NZ_JBFTOG010000112.1:0-599 GCF_056397865.1 Arthrobacter sp. 05L417 | reverse complement strand
ACGGCGATGACCGGTCCGGTGGCGCCGGCGAGTTGCTGGGCGACGAACGGGGTGCGGGGTTCTTCGCCGGGGTTCAGGAAGGCGTGTTCTTCGGCGGCGAGTCCGTCGCGTCGGAGTTCGTTCCAGGAGGTCACGGACCAGACATCGGCTGAGACTCCCCAGTCCTGGGCCAGGACCTTCTGGGCTTCCAGGGCCCACGGGACCGAGACGCCGGAGGCCAGCAGCTGCGCGCGGGGCCCGTCGGTTTTCGCCGGGGCCAGCAGGTAGATGCCCTTCAGGAGGCCCTCGGTGTCGAGGTTTTCCGGTTCCGCGGGCTGGCTGATCGGCTCGTTGTACACGGTGAGGTAGTACATGAGGTTCCGGTCGGTCGAGTTCTCCCCGTACATGCGTTCGAGGCCGTCGCGGATGATGTGTCCGATTTCGTAGCCGTAGGCGGGGTCGTAGGTGAGTACGGCGGGGTTGGTGGAGGCCAGGATGGGGGAGTGTCCGTCGGCGTGTTGGAGTCCTTCGCCGGTGAGGGTGGTCCGTCCTGCGGTGGCGCCGATGATGAAGCCGCGGGTCATTTGGTCCGCGGCGGCCCAGAAGGCGTCGCCGGTGCG
>NZ_JBFTOG010000111.1:0-610 GCF_056397865.1 Arthrobacter sp. 05L417 | reverse complement strand
AGGCGTGGTTGGCCTGGTCGCCGGCGAGCGTGCAGCCGATCGACTCCCGCACCTTGCTCCGCGCCCCATCCGCCCCGACGACGTACTTGGCCCGGACAACGCGCTCCCGGCCCTCGTCCGGTCCGGCCGTGTGGTGGAGTGTGACCGTGACGGGGTAGTCGCCCTCGCCCGTGACCACGAGGCCGCGGAACTCGTATCCGTAGTCGGGGGCCATGCGGGCAGGGGAGTTCGCCATGAACTCGGCGAAGTAGTCCAGCACGCGCGCCTGGTTGACGATCAGGTGCGGGAATTCGCTGATGTCCCCGGTCGGATCGTCCAGGGCGCGGGCGGTCCGGATGATGCGCGAGGGATCCGCGGGGTCCGGCTTCCAGAACGCCATCTCGGTGATCCGGTACGCCTCGGCAATGATCCGCTCGGCGAAACCGAAAGCCTGGAACGTCTCCACGCTCCGGGCCTGGATACCGTCGGCCTGGCCGATCGCGAGCCTCCCGGCGCGGCGCTCCACAATCCGGGTTGTGACACCCGGGAACTGCGACAACTGCGCGGCGGCAAGCATCCCGGCGGGCCCGCTGCCCACGATGAGCACGTCGACCTCCTCCGGAAGGTCCAC
>NZ_JBFTOG010000110.1:0-611 GCF_056397865.1 Arthrobacter sp. 05L417 | reverse complement strand
GGCAAGGTCATCACCTCCCGCTGGCCCGAACCCACCCACGCCTCCGGCGCCTCCTACAACTTCCCCTCCAACTGACCACCCACCCAACTACCTAGCAGTAGATGTCGTTATGAGCCCCCATAACGACAACAAATGCGAGTCAGTTGGGCCTGTCGATGGTTGTCGCTTGGGACGGCCATCGGCAGGCTTCGGCATCTGACCGATCCGGATCCGTCTTGAAAGAGTTCCTGAGGAGCAAGAACGGTGTTTCGTTGTTTTTCTTGTCTTATGTCGGCAAGCTGGATGTCCTACGCGACAGAAGTGCGGCCGGGAACCCGGCCCCTCGGGCACGATAGGCGGGCAGGATGATGTCCAAACCACTTATCTGGGGGATTGTGGGTGCCAGTGACATAGCTGCCACGCGAATGATCCCTGCAATTCGCCGCGTCGGCGACGTGGTGGCCAGTGTCGTCAGTGGCGACACTGATTGGGCCCCCGTTAGCAGTCCAGCGTCTATGCGATAGCTAATTGGTTTTCTTGCGTCCAGTTTTCCCAGTAGCGTTTCGGCGTCATGCCGTTCAGGGATCCGTGGGGCCGTTCATGATTGTAGATAGCTTTCCATTCCTCGGCCA
>NZ_JBFTOG010000109.1:0-612 GCF_056397865.1 Arthrobacter sp. 05L417 | reverse complement strand
CCCAACAGGTCGAATTCCTGGCGGGAGAACAGGCAGCTCATGATCTTGCCTTCGGCGGTGATCCGTGTGCGCCGGCAATCGGAGCAGAACGGTTCGGTGACGGAGGCGATGATGCCGACGGTGCCCAGGAGCGGACCGGTGGCGTGGGCGGATGCCGGGTCCCGTCGTCGTACTTCGAATCGTTCCGCCGGTGCCCCGTCGCGTTCGCGGGGGTCCGGGGCCAGTGTGAAGTCGCGGGAGAGTAGTTCGCGGATCTCGGCGGCGGTGATCATGTCCCGCCGGGTCCAACCGTGATCGGCGTCCAGCGGCATTTGCTCGATGAAGCGCAGTTCGTAGCCGTGCTCCACTGCCCAGGCCAGGAGCTCGGGGGACTCGGCGTCGTTGATTCCGCGCATGAGGACGGCGTTGATCTTGACCGGTCCCAKSCCYGCGGTCCGGGCGGCATCGACGCCGGCCAGGACCTTGTCGAGGAAGGGGCGGCGGGTGAGCTTGGTGAAGGTTTCTTCGTGCAGGGAGTCGAGGGAGACGTTGATGCGGGTGAGTCCGGCTTCCTTGAGCGCCGCCGCTTTTTTGTCGAGTCCGACGCCGTTGGTGGTCATGGAGATCGGCAGC
>NZ_JBFTOG010000108.1:0-623 GCF_056397865.1 Arthrobacter sp. 05L417 | reverse complement strand
CGCACCGGCGACGCCTTCTGGGCCGCCGCGGACCAAATGACCCGCGGCTTCATCATCGGCGCCACCGCAGGACGGACCACCCTCACCGGCGAAGGACTCCAACACGCCGACGGACACTCCCCCATCCTGGCCTCCACCAACCCCGCCGTCCTCACCTACGACCCCGCCTACGGCTACGAAATCGGACACATCATCCGCGACGGCCTCGAACGCATGTACGGACCGGCCGCAAGCGGCAAAGGAACCGGAGCTGCATCCGATAGAAACTTGATGTACTACCTCACCGTGTACAACGAGCCCATCACCCAGCCGAACGAACCTGAGAACCTCGATGTCAACGGTGTTTTGAAAGGCATCTACCGGCTTTCGGAGTCGAGCACTGAAGGCCCCAAGAGCCAGCTGCTGGCCTCCGGCGTCTCGGTCCCCTGGGCCCTGGAAGCCCAGAAGGTCCTGGCCCAGGACTGGGGAGTCTCCGCCGATGTCTGGTCCGTGACCTCCTGGAACGAACTCCGACGCGACGGACTCGCCGCCGAAGAACACGCCTTCCTGAACCCCGGCGAAGAACCCCGCACCCCGTTCGTCGCCCAGCAACTCGCCGGCGCCACCGGACCGGTCATCGCCGT
>NZ_JBFTOG010000107.1:0-651 GCF_056397865.1 Arthrobacter sp. 05L417 | reverse complement strand
GGTGGTGGTGTTGTAGCTGGTGGTGCCGGGTACGGCGGTGTTGGTGGCGTCTTTGAGGGTGTAGGTGATGGAGGACGCGGTGACGGCCTGGTTGAAGGTCGCGGTTGGTGCGGTGTTGGTGGGCACSGCGGTGGCGTTGTTGGCCGGGGTCGTGGAGGTTACCGCGGGCGGTGGTGGCGGCGCGGTGGTGGTGAAGGTCCAGCTGTAGGGGGCGGTCATGGTTTGGCCGGCGGTGTTGGTGGCTCCGCTGATGGTGGCGGTGTAGGTGGTGCTGTTGGCCAGGGCCGCGGTGGGGGTGAACGTGGASGTGTTGGTGGTGGTGTTGTAGCTGGTGGTGCCGGGTACGGCGGTGTTGGTGGCGTCTTTGAGGGTGTAGGTGATGGAGGACGCGGTGACGGCCTGGTTGAAGGTCGCGGTTGGTGCGGTGTTGGTGGGCACCGCGGTGGCGTTGTTGGCCGGGGTCGTGGAGGTTACCGCGGGCGGTGGCGGCGGCGCGGCGGTGGTGAAGACGGCGTCGACCCAGTAGTTGGTGTTGTTGTAGCTGTTGGTGGGGAAGGCGGCGTTGCCGTAGTTGTAGACGCCGTTGGGTCCGTCGGTTCCGCTGGCGAGGCCGTGGAGGGGTGTGTTGTCGGCGGCGCTGCTGAAGTAGCC
>NZ_JBFTOG010000106.1:0-690 GCF_056397865.1 Arthrobacter sp. 05L417 | reverse complement strand
CGAGCTTGCGAGGCTAGGGGGTCCATGGGGATGCGGACGCCGCGTTCGTGGGCGACTTCGATGGCGCGGTCGTAGCCGGCGTCGGCGTGGCGGATGACGCCCATGCCGGGGTCGTTGGTGAGGAGGCGTTCGAGTTTCTGCGCGGCGAGTTCGGTGCCGTCGGCGACGGAGACCTGGCCGGTGTGGATGGAGCGGCCGATGCCCACGCCGCCGCCGTGGTGGATGGAGACCCAGGTCGCGCCGGAGGAGGCGGCGGTCAGGGCGTTGAGCAGGGGCCAGTCCGCGATCGCGTCGGAGCCGTCCTTCATGGCTTCGGTCTCCCGGTAGGGGGAGGCCACGGAGCCGGAGTCCAGGTGGTCCCGGCCGATCACGATGGGGGCCTTGACCTTGCCCTCGGCGACGAGCTGGTTGAACAGCAGCCCGGCCTTGGCGCGTTCGCCGTAGCCGAGCCAGCAGATCCGGGCCGGGAGGCCTTCGAACTCGACGCGTTCGGCGGCGGCGTCGAGCCATTTGTGCAGGTGGGTGTTCTCCGGGAACAGTTCCTTGATGGCCTTGTCGGTCACGGCGATGTCCTCGGGGTCACCGGAGAGCGCGACCCAGCGGAACGGGCCCAGCCCTTCGCAGAACAGGGGCCGGATGTAGGCCGGGACGAAGCCGGGGAACTCGAAGGCCCGGCCGTAGCCGCCCTTG
>NZ_JBFTOG010000105.1:0-691 GCF_056397865.1 Arthrobacter sp. 05L417 | reverse complement strand
GCGGTGATCATTCCGGCGCTGGCRCTGCCGGTKTCGCTGRTSGGCACCTGYGCGGTGATGTATYTGCTSGGMTACAGCCTGGATAACCTGTCGCTGATGGCGCTGATYATCGCCACCGGCTTYGTGGTGGAYGAYGCSATYGTGGTGCTGGARAACATCACCCGTCACATTGAGCGCGGGCTGAGCCCGCTGCGGGCGGCGCTGCGCGGGGCGCAGGAGGTGAGCTTCACCGTGCTGTCGATGACCGTGTCGCTGATCGCGGTGTTCATCCCAATCCTGCTGATGGGCAGTATTGTCGGGCGGCTGTTCCGCGAATTCGCCGTGACGCTCACCGTGTCGCTGCTGATCTCGCTGTTTGTCTCGCTGAGTCTGACGCCGATGCTCTGCGCCCGGCTGCTGAAACCGAAACCGCCCGTCAGCCTGCGGCCGCATCCGCTTTATCAGTTGATTGAAAACCAGCTGAATCGCCTGCTGGCCGCCTACGGACGCGGGCTGRCCTGGGTAATGCGCCATCAGAAGCTGACGCTGCTCAGCCTGCTGCTGACCGTACTACTGAATGTTTTTCTCTTCGTCGTGGTGCAGAAGGGTTTCTTCCCCAATCAGGATACCGGGCTGCTGATGGGTGCGCTGCGCGCCGATCAGAACATCTCGTTCCAGGCGATGAAGCCGAAAATGCTGATGTTCACGCAGA
>NZ_JBFTOG010000104.1:0-701 GCF_056397865.1 Arthrobacter sp. 05L417 | reverse complement strand
ATGGCCGTCATGGGCCTGCGCCTGGCGCAGCGGGCCAACGGCGTGGCCAAACTCCACGGGGTGGTCTCCCGCGAGATGTTCTCCGGGCTCTGGCCAGGCTTCGACCACTCCGAAATCCCCATCACCTCCGTCACCAACGGCGTCCACGTCCCCACCTGGGTGGATCCGCGCATCTCCGCCTTGGCCCGCCAGCAGTTTGGAACCGAGGCCGAGGCCTTGGGCCGTTGGGATCTCGCCTACAACGTCAGCGACGAGGACGTGTGGTCGCTGCGGCGGCAACTCCGCGTCTCCCTCGTGGAGGATGTCCGGCGTCGGCTCCGGGCGGCGTGGAAGAAGCGCGGCGCGGCCGATGCCGAGCTGGGCTGGACGGACACCGTGCTGGACCCGGACGTGTTGACGATCGGCTTCGCCCGGCGCGTGCCCACCTACAAGCGCCTGACCCTCATGCTCCGGGACCCCGCCCGGCTCAAGGCGCTGCTGCTGCACCCGAAGCACCCCATCCAGCTGGTCATCGCCGGCAAGTCCCACCCCGCCGACGACGCCGGGAAGAAGATGATCCAGGACCTGGTGAAGTTCACCGACGACCCCGCCGTGCGGCACCGGATCGTGTTCCTGCCCAACTACGACATCGCCATGGCCCGCACCCTGTTCCCGGGCTGCGACGTGTGGCTGAACAACCCGCTCCGGCCCCTGGAGGCCTG
>NZ_JBFTOG010000103.1:0-701 GCF_056397865.1 Arthrobacter sp. 05L417 | reverse complement strand
CAGGCCTCCAGGGGCCGGAGCGGGTTGTTCAGCCACACGTCGCAGCCCGGGAACAGGGTGCGGGCCATGGCGATGTCGTAGTTGGGCAGGAACACGATCCGGTGCCGCACGGCGGGGTCGTCGGTGAACTTCACCAGGTCCTGGATCATTTTCTTGCCGGCGTCGTCCGCGGGGTGGGACTTGCCGGCGATGACCAGCTGGATGGGGTGCTTCGGGTGCAGCAGCAGCGCCTTGAGCCGGGCGGGGTCCCGGAGCATGAGGGTCAGTCGCTTGTAGGTGGGCACGCGCCGGGCGAAGCCGATCGTCAACACGTCCGGGTCCAGCACCGTGTCCGTCCAGCCCAGCTCGGCATCCGCCGCGCCGCGCTTCTTCCACGAAGATCGCAAGCGCTTACGCACGTCATCGACCAAGGCCGAACGCAACTCGCCGCGCAGGCCCCAAAGCTCGGCATCATCGACGTCGTAGATCTTGTCCCAACCGGTGGCGTCCACATCGGTGCTGCCGAAGTGCTCTGCAGCGAGCCGGCTCATCTTCGGATCGATCCAGGTGGGCACGTGGACGCCGTTGGTGACGGAGGTGATGGGGATTTCGGAGTGGTCGAAGCCTGGCCAGAGCCCGGAGAACATCTCGCGGGAGACCACCCCGTGGAGTTTGGCCACGCCGTTGGCCCGCTGCGCCAGGCGCAGGCCCATGACGGCCAT
>NZ_JBFTOG010000102.1:0-717 GCF_056397865.1 Arthrobacter sp. 05L417 | reverse complement strand
GCGGTGTCGGCGGTGCTCCGGCTTCTTCGCAAGGTCGGCGGCTTTCTGTCAGGCCCGGTGGTCGGTTCCATTCTCACCGTTTTCAGGCGGTAAGGGCAGGGCACCGGGTCCGGTTCTTGGAGGATTTCAGGCGGCGCGCCGGGCGGTGTGACCGCCCAGGGCTTTTTCCAGCTGGGCCTGGTGCTCGCGGACGGCGTCCCCGGCCCGGGCCGCGGCGGTGTGGTCGGTCGTGGCCAGGGCGTGTTCGAGGCGGAGGCAGTGTTGTTCCATCCGGAGCGCCCCGACCATCGAGGAGCTGGTTTTCAGGCTGAGCACCGCGTCCATGGCGAGCTCGGTGTTGCCGGTGCTCAGGGCGTGGCTGATCCGCTCCACCCGGGCCGGCAGCAGCCTGGCGTAGGCGGCGGCGAACTTCCGGGCCGCTTCCTTGCTCTTCATCTCCCGGGCCAGGCGCCTGAGGGGGCGGCGGTCAAAGGCCGGCAACGGCCGCCCGGCAGCAGCGCCCACGCCGGCGGCGCCGGCGCCGGTGTCCGCAGCGGCGTTGCCGGCGTCGGGGTTTTTGCGCCAGATCGAGGCGAGGAGCAGGAGGACGAGGGCGGCCGGGGCGCCGTACATCAGGACCTTCAAGACCACGGGATCGCGCAGGGCGCGGATTGCGTTGCCCAGGTACGGGACGGTGAACACCTGCCGGTCCACCTGCCCGCCGGCCAGGGTCGCGGT
>NZ_JBFTOG010000101.1:0-717 GCF_056397865.1 Arthrobacter sp. 05L417 | reverse complement strand
GCGGTGTCGGCGGTGCTCCGGCTTCTTCGCAAGGTCGGCGGCTTTCTGTCAGGCCCGGTGGTCGGTTCCATTCTCACCGTTTTCAGGCGGTAAGGGCAGGGCACCGGGTCCGGTTCTTGGAGGATTTCAGGCGGCGCGCCGGGCGGTGTTGCCGTCCAGGGCTTTTTCCAGCTGGGCCTGGTGCTCGCGGACGGCGTCCCCGGCCCGGATTGCGGCGGTGTGGTCGGTCGTGGCCAGGGCGTGTTCGAGGCGGAGGCAGTGTTGTTCCATCCGGAGCGCCCCGACCATCGAGGAGCTGGTTTTCAGGCTGAGCACCGCGTCCATGGCGAGCTCGGTGTTGCCGGTGCGCAGGGCGTGGCTGATCCGCTCCACCCGGGCCGGCAGCAGCCTGGCGTAGGCGGCGGCGAACTTCCGGGCCGCTTCCTTGCTCTTCATCTCCCGGGCCAGGCGCCTGAGGGGGCGGCGGTCAAAAGCCGGCAACGGCCGCCCGGCCGCAGCGCCCACGCCCGCGGCGGTAGCGGCGGTGTCCGCAGCGGCGGTACCGGCGTCGGGGTTTTTGCGCCAGATGGAGGCGAGGAGCAGGAGGACGAGGGCGGCCGGGGCGCCGTACATCAGGACCTTCAAGACCACGGGATCGCGCAGGGCGCGGATTGCGTTGCCCAGGTACGGGACGGTGAACACCTGCCGGTCCACCTGCCCGCCGGCCAGGGTCGCGGT
>NZ_JBFTOG010000100.1:0-766 GCF_056397865.1 Arthrobacter sp. 05L417 | reverse complement strand
CCCCGGCCAACAACGCCACCGCCGTGCCCACCAACACCGCACCAACCGCGACCTTCAACCAGGCCGTCACCGCGTCCTCCATCACCTACACCCTCAAAGACGCCACCAACACCGCCGTACCCGGCACCACCAGCTACAACACCACCACCAACACCTCCACSTTCACCCCCACCGCGGCCCTGGCCAACAGCACCACCTACACCGCCACCATCAGCGGAGCCACCAACACCGCCGGCCAAACCATGACCGCCCCCTACAGCTGGACCTTCACCACCACCGCGGCACCGTCCTGCCCCTGCACCGTSTTCAGCGCCGCCTCCAACCCCGCCACCGTCAACGTCAACGACCCCAGCGCCGTCGAACTGGGCATGAAGTTCCGCTCCGACATCGCCGGCAACATCACMGGCATCCGCTTCTACAAAGGCAGCCAGAACACCGGAACCCACACCGGCTACCTCTGGTCCGGCACCGGATCACTCCTGGCCTCCGTCACCTTCACCGGCGAAACCGCCACCGGCTGGCAACAAGCCACCTTCGCCAACCCCGTCGCCATCGCCGCCAACACCACCTACCTCGTCTCCTACTACGCCCCCAACGGCTTCTACTCCGCCAACAGCGGCTACTTCAGCAGCGCCGCCGACAACACACCCCTCCACGGCCTCGCCAGCGGAACCGACGGACCCAACGGCGTCTACAACTACGGCAACGCCGCCTTCCCCACCAACAGCTACAACAACACCAACTACTGGGTCGACGCCGTCTTCAC
>NZ_JBFTOG010000099.1:0-806 GCF_056397865.1 Arthrobacter sp. 05L417 | reverse complement strand
GTGAGGTCGGCGGTGAACTGGGTCCAGGTGCCGTTGTTGTTGCAGAGTTTGAGCAGGCTGGCCAGGGTGGTGCCGCTGGTGCTGCGGACCTGGGCTTCCATCCAGTCGTACGGGCAGGCATTGCCGGTGCAGGGGTCTTCCGCGCTGTGGGGCTGGTACCAGAAGGACAGGGTGGTGGTTCCGGTGGCGGGGACGGTGATGGTCTGGGACAGGCTGCTGTCGCCGAGCGGCTCGGTCCCCGACGCGAGGCCCAGGAGCGCGGAGCCGGTTCCGGTGTGGGCGGTGGTGGAGGCCGCGGGTGCCCTGACGCCGCCGGTGGTCCAGGCGGTGAGCCCGGATTCGAAGCCGCCGTTGGTGATCGTCGTGATGGTTGTTCCGGTGGGGGTGACGGGGGCCGAGGCGGCGGATGCCGGGGAGGTGCCGACGGCGTTGGTGGCGGTGACGGTGAAGGTGTAGGCGGTGCCGTTGGCCAGCCCGGTGATGTTGGCCGTGGTGGCGGGCGGGTTGCCGGTGACGGTAACCGGGGCCAGGGCGGTGGTGCCGGCGTGCGGGGTGACGGCGTAGGAGCTGATGCCGGAGCCGCCGTTGGCCGGGGCGGTCCAGGACACCACCGCGGAGGCGTTGCCGGCCGCCGCGGCCACGCCTGTCGGGGCGGACGGCGCTGTCGGGGTGGTCTGGGTGTTGGTGAGGGCGACGTCGTCGAGGTACATCCAGGTGTCGTCGGCCGGGTTGGCGCCGTCGAGGTGGACGTTGAACCAGAGCACGATGGTCTGGCCGTTGTAGGCGGAGAGGTTCGCGCTGAGCTG
>NZ_JBFTOG010000098.1:0-819 GCF_056397865.1 Arthrobacter sp. 05L417 | reverse complement strand
GACGAACGCTGCGGTTCCGATGGCGGTGAGGGAGATGGCGATGGTGGCGAGGCCAGTGACGGGGGCGGGCCAGCGGCCGGCACCGTATCCGAAGACCGCGGCGGCGATGATGGCTGTTCCTGCGGCGAGGGCAGCGTTGGTGGTGTCGAAGGCGGGCACGCCGAGGGGTGAGCCGAGGAAGAGGATCACGGTGAGGGCGGCGAAGAAGGCCAGTGGCGTCGTGGGTCCGGCGAAGAAGGCCAGGGGTTTGGCGGGGTTGAGGGTGGTGAACCAGCCTGCGAGGGCGGCGGTGGCGGCGATGGTTGCGAGGAGGATCGTGAACCAGGTTCCGAGGGCCCCGGGTGGGGTGCAGCCGGGTACGGGGGTGTGGTTGGCGGTCAGGGTGGCGATGGTTCCGGTGACCCCGGCGGTGGCGTAGAGGATTTTCCGGACCGGTGCCAGGGCGCCTAGGTTCAGGGCTGTGGTGAGTACGCCCAGGAGGGCTCCGGCGCTGAAGGGTTCGGCACCGGTGGTGGACAGGGCGGTGGCTGCGGCGGTGGCGGCGACGAGGGCCGAGGGGAATCCGGGGGCCCGTCCGGGGGAGGTGAGGCGCCCGAGGACTCCGTTGCCTTTGTTGCTTCCGGCGTCGGTGGGTTTGGTGTGGAGGCCRCCGGTGACGAGGAAGAGGACGACGGTCACGGCGGCGAACACGGTGAGCAGGGGCAGCAGCGCAGCGGCGTCCATCGGTGGTGTCCTTTCATTGAGGGATGTTCCGTCTGGGGTTGAGGTGTTCCCTCGTTTCCTGGCCGGGGCTGCGTGTCCGGTCCCGGTCGTCGTATG
>NZ_JBFTOG010000097.1:0-882 GCF_056397865.1 Arthrobacter sp. 05L417 | reverse complement strand
ACGTCGCCGCGTCCGGCGGAGACGAAGTCCCAGCCGCGGCGGGGGTCGCCCCAGGGCAGGTGGGAGCCCATGACGGTGTTGCGGCCGGTGGGGCGCAGCTTGGTGTCCTTGCAGTCCACGTGGTAGATCCGGTCCTTGAAGTCCCAGATGAAGGAGACGGGGTCGATGCCTTGCCACATGAAGTGGGAGGGGTCCCAGTTCAGCCCGAACGCTTCGCGGTGCCCGATCGCTTCCAGGGTCCGGACGGTGGTCCAGTAGTCGTAGGCGATCTCGGACGGGTGGACTTCGTGGGCGAAGCGGACCCCGTTCTCGTCGAAGACGTCCAGGATGGGGTTCCAGCGGTCGGCGAAGTCCTGGTAGCCGGCCTCGATGACTTTTTCGGGGACGGGCGGGAACATGGCCACGTACTGCCAGATGGAGGAGCCGGTGAACCCGACGACGGTGTCCACCCCGAGCGCGCGGGCGAGGCGGGCGGTGTGTTTCATTTCCTCGGCGGCGCGCTGGCGGACGCCTTCGGGGTCCCCGTCGCCCCAGACCCTGGCCCCGACGATTCCCTGGTGGCGGAAGTCGATGGGGTCATCGCAGACGGCCTGGCCCTTGAGGTGGTTGGAGATGGCCCAGACCTTCAGGTTGTACTTTTCCAGGACGGCGAGTTTGGATTCGACGTAGCCGGGTTCGTCCCAGCGCCAGGCGTCCAGGTGGTCCCCGGACACGGCGATTTCCAGGCCGTCATAGCCCCAGCCGGAGGCCAGGCGCGCGACGTCCTCGAAGGGCAGGTCGGCCCACTGGCCGGTGAACAGGGTGTACGGGCGGGGCATGGGTTCTCCTAGGGAAAAGTTTCGGGGGCCGGGGGAAGCCAGACGGCGGTTGTCAGCCGGCGGT
>NZ_JBFTOG010000096.1:0-925 GCF_056397865.1 Arthrobacter sp. 05L417 | reverse complement strand
GAGCTGATCCCCGCCGGCCTGGCCTCGCGTGACTCCCTGCGCCTCGAAGCCGGCATGCCGCTCTACGGCAACGAGCTCTCCCGCGAAGGCAACCCCTTCTCGGCAGGCCTGGGTCCTGTTGTGTCGCTCGCCAAGGAAAGCGACTTCGTAGGCAAGGAGGCGCTGACGGTGATCAAGGCAGCCGGCGTCGGAACGACACTCGGCCGCAAACTCGTGGGACTCAAAGGACTTGGCCGCCGCGCCGCCCGCGCCCACTATTCGGTGCTCAAGAACGGGACGCTGATTGGCGAAGTCACGTCCGGCCAGCCAAGCCCCACGCTCGGTTACCCGATCGCCCTGGCGTATGTGCACGTCGAGCACGCCGAACCAGGCGCAATTGTTGACGTCGACCTGCGAGGGAAGCCGGAAACCTTTGAAGTCGTGGCACTGCCTTTCTACAACCGCGCCAAGTAGTCCACCCGGAAATCCCCAACCGAACACCAAGTTTTGTGAACTAGAAGAGAGAAGGAAATGAGATGAGCAAAGTAGCTGCCGAGTTGAAGTATTCGGCTGAACACGAGTGGGTTGCCTCGGATGGGGCTGGGCCTGAGGGGATTGGGATTTCCGCGGTTGCTGCGGATGCCCTTGGCGACATCGTGTATGTTGATCTGCCGGAGGTCGGTTCCGCTGTGACGGCGGGGGAGACCTGCGGCGAGGTTGAGTCCACCAAGTCCGTCTCGGACCTGTACTCCCCGGTGACGGGCGAGGTCACGGAAGTAAACTCCGCCGTCGTCGACGATCCTGCCCTGATCAACAACGATCCGTACGGTGCGGGCTGGCTCTTCAAAGTGGCCGTGATCGAACATGGCCCGCTGCTTTCCGCGGAGGAATATGCTTCCAAGAACGGTGGCGAGCTGTGAGCGCCGCGAACGGAACGGCTGTGTTC
>NZ_JBFTOG010000095.1:0-959 GCF_056397865.1 Arthrobacter sp. 05L417 | reverse complement strand
TCGGTTTCGGCCTTCTGCGGGCGCCACCATGCTTCGTTGTCGCGGTACCACTTGATGGTGTCTTCG
The DNA here is from genome assembly GCF_056397865.1 of Arthrobacter sp. 05L417. Classification (NCBI taxonomy): domain Bacteria; kingdom Bacillati; phylum Actinomycetota; class Actinomycetes; order Micrococcales; family Micrococcaceae; genus Arthrobacter; species Arthrobacter sp. 05L417. The sequence goes on along the minus strand of NZ_JBFTOG010000095.1, from coordinate 893 downwards.
ATGCCGGCCTCGAAGTTGGAGAACTCGGGCTTCCAGTCCAGCTCGGTGCGCAGCTTCGTGGAGTCGATCGCGTAGCGCAGGTCATGGCCCGGGCGGTCCACGACGTGGTCGTAGGCGTCGTTGTCCTGGCCCATGTGCGAGAGGATCAGCTCCACGACGTCCTTGTTGTTCTTCTCGCCGTCCGCGCCGATCAGGTAGGTTTCCCCGATCCGGCCCTTGTCGATGATCGCCAGCACGGCGGAGGAGTGGTCGTTCGCGTGGATCCAGTCGCGGACGTTCTCGCCCTTGCCGTAGAGCTTCGGGCGGATCCCGTCGATCACGTTGGTGATCTGGCGCGGGATGAACTTTTCCACGTGCTGGTACGGGCCGTAGTTGTTCGAGCAGTTGCTGATCGTGGCCTGCAGCCCGAAGGAGCGCACCCATGCCCGGACCAGCAGGTCCGAACCGGCCTTCGTCGAGGAGTACGGGCTGGAGGGGTTGTAGGGGGTGTTCTCGGTGAACCGTTCCGGGTCATCGAGCTCCAGGTCGCCGTAGACCTCGTCGGTGGAGATGTGGTGGAARCGCTTGCCGTGCTTCCGGGCGGCCTCGATCAGCGTGTACGTGCCGATGATGTTGGTGTCCAGGAACGGGCGCGGGTCATGCAGGGAGTTGTCATTGTGCGATTCCGCGGCGTAGTGGACCACGACGTCGCTCGCCGCGACRAGGGGCTCGACGACGGACGGGTCCGCAATGTCCCCSTGCACGAAGGTGAGCCGCTCGCTCGGCAGGTGCGTGATCGACTCCAGGTTCCCGGCATAGGTGAGCTTGTCCAGCACCGTGACATGGTGGTCCGTGTTGGCGATGACGTAGTGGACAAAGTTTGAACCGATGAAGCCGGCGCCGCCGGTGACAAG
>NZ_JBFTOG010000094.1:0-988 GCF_056397865.1 Arthrobacter sp. 05L417 | reverse complement strand
ATGGTCCAGGACCTCGTGGGCCTGCCGATCGCCAATGCGTCCCTGCTGGACGAAGCGACCGCCGTCGCCGAGGCGGTCCTGATGATGCGCCGCGCGAACAAGAACAAGACGGCCCATGACGGCAAGACCGTCCTCGACGCCGATTGCCTCCCGCAGACCATCGCGATCGTGAAGGGCCGCGCCGAGGCGCTGGGCTTCGAGGTGGAGATCGCGGACCTGTCCGCCGGCCTGCCCGAGGGCGAGATCAACGGCGTCGTGCTGCAGCAGCCGGGCGTTTCGGGCCGGGTGTTCGACCACTCCGCCGTGATCGCCGCCGCCAAGGAACGCGGTGCCCTGGTTACCGTCGCAGCCGACCTCCTGGCCCTGACGCTGATCACGCCTCCGGGCGAGCAGGGTGCCGACATCGCTGTCGGCTCCACCCAGCGCTTCGGCGTGCCGCTGTTCTTCGGCGGCCCGCACGCCGCGTACATGGCCGTCCAGAAGGGCCTTGAGCGCTCGATGCCGGGCCGCCTGGTGGGCGTTTCCAAGGACGACGCCGGCACTCCCGCCTACCGCCTGGCCCTGCAGACCCGCGAGCAGCACATCCGCCGCGAGAAGGCGACGTCCAACATCTGCACCGCGCAGGCACTGTTGGCCATCGTGTCCTCGATGTACGCCGTCTACCACGGCCCCGATGGCCTGAAGGCGATCGCCGAGACCGCCCACCACCACGCCCGCACCCTGGCCGCTTCGTTGAAGGCCGCGGGCCTTGAGGTCCTGCACGGCAGCTTCTTCGACACCGTCACCGTCCGCGTCCCGGGCAAGGCTGCCGAAATCGTTGCAACTGCCGAGGCCAAGGGCATCAACCTGCGCGGCATCGACGCCGACACCGTGGGCGTCTCGGTTGACGAGACCACTACGAAGGAAATTGTCGGCGACGTCGCCGCGGTGTTTGGCGCTGAGGTACTTGAGTCCGGTGAGGGCTTCGCGCTGGACGCCGCCGTCGGGC
>NZ_JBFTOG010000093.1:0-994 GCF_056397865.1 Arthrobacter sp. 05L417 | reverse complement strand
ATCAGGACCTTCAAGACCACGGGATCGCGCAGGGCGCGGATTGCGTTGCCCAGGTACGGGACGGTGAACACCTGCCGGTCCACCTGCCCGCCGGCCAGGGTCGCGGTCCAGGGGTCGGGGCCGTTGTTCGCGTCGCCCTTGGTCCGGACCGTGGCGGTGCCCTGGTTGTTGATTGTGAGGTCGATGATCCGGTGGGTTTCCACCCGCTGGTCCTCCACCGGGATGTGGTAGGTGATGATGTCCCCGACCCTCAGGTTTTGGACCGCGACGGGGACGGTGACCACGACGTCCCCGGGGTTGATCAGCGGCGACATCGACCCGGTAAGCATCGTGGACGTCTGGTAACCCAGCACGCGCGGCCCGACGGCGAGGAACAGGAACGCCGCGACCGCGGCCACCATCACCACGGTCGTGATCACACTGACCAGGGCCCGGGCAACCCCCGACCCCGCACCCCGGCCCTCACCGGCGGCTTCGGTGCCGGGTGCCGTCGTCGAACCGGGCCGACCGGTGCCGGTCTGTCCGGTGCCGGTCTGTCCGGTGCCGGGTGCCGTCGTCGTGGTCGGGGGGACCCGCCGGTGGCGGACCGGTGTTGCGGTCATGGCTGGGCTCTCCGTTTCTGGGGGGAGGCCCTCCGCCGTCGTTTTCAGGGGGGCTCGACGGCGGAGGGCTGGCTCGGGGTCGGGGCTGCCGGCCGGGGTTGCCGGGGTGTTACTGGTTGGTGGCGGTGCGCTGGGTGCCGGTGAAGGTGAAGCCGATGGTGCTGCTCTGGTTCTGCAGGGTGTTGTCCGCGGTGGAGGGCAGGGTCAGGGTGACGCGCAGGTTGTCGGTGTGTCCGGCGGTGGCCGAGGTCAGGTTGGCCAGGGCCACGTTCGCGCCGATCACGGGACGGGAGGCCAGGACCGTGGTGGTGGTGCCGGTGCAGGTGTAGGTGTAGGCGGGGGCGGTGCCGGCCTCGGTCCAGGGCACGGAGCAGTCATCGACGGTGACCTGC
>NZ_JBFTOG010000092.1:0-1000 GCF_056397865.1 Arthrobacter sp. 05L417 | reverse complement strand
GCAGGTCACCGTCGATGACTGCTCCGTGCCCTGGACCGAGGCCGGCACCGCCCCCGCCTACACCTACACCTGCACCGGCACCACCACCACGGTCCTGGCCTCCCGTCCCGTGATCGGCGCGAACGTGGCCCTGGCCAACCTGACCTCGGTCACCGCCGGACACACCGACAACCTGCGCGTCACCCTGACCCTGCCCTCCACCGCGGACAACACCCTGCAGAACCAGAGCAGCACCATCGGCTTCACCTTCACCGGCACCCAGCGCACCGCCACCAACCAGTAACACCCCCGGCAACCCCGGCCGGCAGCCCCAGCCCCGAGCCAGCCCTCCGCCGTCGCGCCCCCCCTTGAAAACGACGGCGGAGGGCCTCCCCCCAGAAACGGAGAGCCCAGCCATGACCGCAGCACCGGTCCGCCACCGGCGGGTCCCCCCGGCCACGACGACGGCACCCGGCACCGATCGGCCTGGTTCGGCGGCGGCGCCCGGCACGGCGGCGGCACCCGGCACCGGACAGACCGGCACCGAAGCCGCCGGTGAGGGCCGGGGTGCGGGGTCGGGGGTTGCCCGGGCCCTGGTCAGTGTCGTCACGACCGCGGTGATGGTGGCCGCGGTCGCGGCGTTCCTGTTCCTCGCCGTCGGGCCCCGCGTGCTGGGTTATCAGACGTCCACGATGCTCACCGGGTCGATGTCGCCGCTGATCAACCCCGGGGACGTCGTGGTCACCGTCCCCGTCGCGGTCCAAAACCTGAAGGTCGGGGACATCATCACCTACCACATCCCGGTGGAGGACCAGCGGGTGGAAACCCACCGGATCATCGACCTCACAATCAACAACCAGGGCACCGCCACCGTCCGGACCAAGGGCGACGCGAACAACGGCCCCGACCCCTGGACCGCGACCCTGGCCGGCGGGCAGGTGGACCGGCAGGTGTTCACCGTCCCGTACCTGGGCAACGCAATCCGCGCCCTGCGCGATCCCGTGGTCTTGAAGGTCCTGAT
>NZ_JBFTOG010000091.1:0-1103 GCF_056397865.1 Arthrobacter sp. 05L417 | reverse complement strand
GTGAGGTCGGCGGTGAACTGGGTCCAGGTGCCGTTGTTGTTGCAGAGTTTGAGCAGGCTGGCCAGGGTGGTGCCGCTGGTGCTGCGGACCTGGGCTTCCATCCAGTCGTACGGGCAGGCATTGCCGGTGCAGGGGTCTTCCGCGCTGTGCGGCTGGTACCAGAAGGACAGGGTGGTGGTTCCGGTGGCGGGGACGGTGATGGTCTGGGACAGGCTGCTGTCACCGAAAGGCTCGGTCCCTGACGCGAGGCCCAGGAGCGCGGAGCCGGTGCCGGTGTGGGCGGTGGTGGAGGCCGCGGGTGCCCTGACCCCGCCGGTGGTCCAGGCGGTGAGCCCGGATTCGAAGCCGCCGTTGGTGATCGTCGTCGTGGTTGTTCCGGTGGGGGTGACGGGGGCCGAGGCGGCGGACGCCGGGGAGGTGCCGACGGCGTTGGTGGCGGTGACGGTGAAGGTGTAGGCGGTGCCGTTGGCCAGCCCGGTGATGCTGGCCGTGGTGGCGGGCGGGTTGCCGGTGACGGTGACCGGGGCCAGGGTGGTGGTGCCGGCGTGCGGGGTGACGGCGTAGGAGCTGATGCCGGAGCCGCCGTTGGCAGGGGCGGTCCAGGACACGGTGGCGGAGGCGTTCCCGGCCGTCGCGGCCACCCCTGTGGGGGCGGCGGGCGCGGTCACCGTTGCGGTGGGGGTCACAGCTGCCGAGGCGGCGGATGCCGGTGAGGTGCCGACGGCGTTGGTCGCGGTGACGGTGAAGGTGTACGCGGTGCCGTTCGCCAGCCCGGTGATGTTGGCCGTGGTGGCGGGCGGGTTGCCGGTGACGGTGACCGGGGCCAGGGTGGTGGTGCCGACGTGCGGGGTGACGGCGTAGGAGCTGATGCCGGAGCCGCCGTTGGCCGGGGCGGTCCAGGACACGGTCGCGGAGGCGTTCCCGGCCGTCGCGGTGACCCCGGTGGGGGCGGCGGGCGCTGTCGGGGTGGTCTGGGTGTTGGTGAGGGCGACGTCGTCGAGGTACATCCAGGTGTCGTCGGCCGGGTTGGCGCCGTCGAGGTGGACGTTGAACCAGAGCACGATGGTCTGGCCGTTGTAGGCGGAGAGGTTCGCGCTGAGCTG
>NZ_JBFTOG010000090.1:0-1243 GCF_056397865.1 Arthrobacter sp. 05L417 | reverse complement strand
GGGACTGCCCCCGGTTTTGTTGACTCCTTGACCTAGCGAGCTGGTGCTCGTGGAAGGATGTTGACCATGCCGACGGCTTATGGGGCGGAGTTCCGCCAGGATGTTATTGATGTGGCCCGCAAGGGCGAGGCGCCGCTGGCGCAGATTGCGAAGGATTTTGGGCTGTCGGTCACGACGCTCAAGCGCTGGATTGCCATCGCGGAACGTAAGGAGTCCGGGGCCGGCCCAGTGGCGGCGGAGTCGGCCGAGGTGCGGGAGTTGAAGAAGCGCAACCGCTTGTTGGAGCAGGAGAATGAGATTCTGCGCCGGGCTGCCGCCTATTTGGCCAGGGACATCAACCCAAAATGATCTACCCGCTGGTCACGGATCTTGCCGCCGAGGGTGTTCCCGTGGCGGTGACCTGCAGGGTGTTGGGATTCAGCAAGCAAGGCTATTACCGGTGGAAGGCCAGCCCGGTGACGGAACGGGATTGGATCGATGCGCATTTGGTGAACGCTGCCGTGGACATCCATGCCGAGGACCCGGCGTTCGGGTACCGGTTCATCGCTGACGAGCTCCCGGAGAAAGGCATCACAGCGGGTGAGAACAAGGTCCAGCGCTTGTGCAGGGACCACGGCATCTGGTCGGTGTTTTCGAAGAAGCGGGGCCTGAACCGGAAGCCCGGGCCGCCTGTTCACGACGACCTGGTGGAACGCGACTTCACCGCCGCGGCACCGAACGAGCTGTGGCTGACCGACATCACCGAGCACCCTACCGCTGAGGGAAAGCTGTACCTCTGCGCGGTGAAGGACGTCTACTCCGGCAGGATCGTCGGGTACTCGATGGATGCACGGATGAAGTCCTTGTTGGCCGTGGCGGCGCTGGAGAACGCGGTGCGGGCCCGCCGGCCGGAAGGCACCGTGGTCCACTCAGACCGCGGCTCCCAGTTCCGGTCCCGCCGCTTCGTTGAATCGCTCCGCCACCACGGGCTCACCGGATCGATGGGCAGGGTCGGCGCGTGCGCGGACAACGCCGCAATGGAATCGTTCTTCTCGCTGCTGCAAAAGAACGTTCTGGACCGTCAGCGGTGGAACACCAGGAAGGAACTGCGCCTCGCCATCACGACCTGGATCGAAAGGACCTACCACCGCCGGCGACGGCAAAGACGGCTGGGAAAACTCACGCCAATCGAATATGAAACAATCAACCGGACCGCGCTCACAGCGGCCTAAGACCCCGAGTCAACAAAAGCCGGGGCAGTCCC
>NZ_JBFTOG010000089.1:0-1257 GCF_056397865.1 Arthrobacter sp. 05L417 | reverse complement strand
TGGTTGGGTCCCCGGAGAGTAGTCCAGTGTTTGTGTGAGTTTCGTGTCCGAGAATGGACGCAGGAGGAAATTCACGAATCATGGCACGCAGACATACCCCTGAGCAGGTCATCGCCAAGGTCCGGCAGGGCCAGAAGATGCTCAACGACGGACGCCCGATGGTCGAGGTCATCAAGGAGCTCCAAGTCACCGAAGCGACCTGGTACCGGTGGCTGAACCAGTACGGGTCCGAGAAGAACGCCGAGGCGTCCAAGCGGACGAAGGAGCTGGAGAAGGAGAACGCCCGGCTCAAGCGCCTGCTGGCGGAGAAGGAGCTGGCCATCGACATCCTGAACGAGGTGGCCAAGGGAAAATTCTGAGCCCCGAACCCCGCCGTCGCGCCGTGCGCATGGCGGTGGAGAAATTCGGGGCATCCGAACGTTTCGCCTGCGCGCTTCTGGGTCAGAACCGGTCCGCGTTCCGTAAGAAGAAACCCGACATGGGCTTCGAGGAAATGCGGCTGCGCACAGCCCTGCGCGCCCTCGCAGCGAAGCACCCCGCGTGGGGCTGGCGGAAGGCCCGCTGGCACCTGCTGGCCCAGCCGGAGTGGGGCGGTGTAGTGCTGAACAGGAAGCGTGTGCGCCGGCTCTGGCGCGACGAAGGCTTGGTTTGTAAACCCAGGGCGCGGAAGAAGCGTCGAACCGGGCCCGGCGCCGGGGAGCAGAAGCGCCTCACAGCGGAGTATCCGATGCACGTGGTCAGCTTCGACTTTCAGTCCGATGTGACCTCCTGCGGCCGGCACATCCGGTTCTTCAACGTCGTCGACGAATACACCCGCACCGCGCTGGCCATCATCCCGCGCCGGTCTTTCAAGGCAGCCGACGTGGTCGCGGTACTGGAGAACATCATCGCCGAAACCGGCACCGCTCCGACCTACGTCAGGTGTGACAACGGCCCGGAATTCACCGCTGCCGCCCTGATCGACTGGTGCAACAACGCCGGGGTGGACACCGCGTTCATCGACCCCGGATCACCCTGGCAGAACGGTTTCATCGAGTCCTTCAACGCCCAGTTCAGAAGGGAACAACTCTCCGGAGAAATCATCGACACCATGGCCGAAGCGAAGTATTTGGCCGAGGAATGGAAAGCTATCTACAATCATGAACGGCCCCACGGATCCCTGAACGGCATGACGCCGAAACGCTACTGGGAAAACTGGACGCAAGAAAACCAATTAGCTATCGCATAGACGCTGGACTGCTAACGGGGGCCCAATCA
>NZ_JBFTOG010000088.1:0-1372 GCF_056397865.1 Arthrobacter sp. 05L417 | reverse complement strand
CGGTACAGATCGGTGTCGAGCTGCTCGTCGGTGATGGGGATGCGCAGGTGGTCGCGGAAGGCCTTGAGGTCCTCCATGGTGAGTTTCTTCATTTGGTGGGTCGCGTTGCGGCCCTCGAAGTGGGGTCCGAGTCCGTAGCCCTTGACGGTCTTGGCCAGGATCACGGTGGGTTTGCCCTTGAATTCGGTCGCGGCCTTGTACGCGGCGTAGACCTTGCGGTAGTCGTGGCCGCCGCGTTTGAGGTTCCAGATCTGGTTGTCGTCCAGGTCCGCGACCATGTCCTTGGTGGCGGGGGTTTTCCCGAAGAAGTGTTCGCGGACGAACCCGCCGGATTCGGCCTTGTAGGTCTGGTAGTCCCCGTCCACGGTTTCGTTCATGATCTTCACCAGGGACCCGTCGGTGTCCTTGGCCAGCAGGTCATCCCATTCCCGGCCCCAGACGACCTTGATGACGTTCCAGCCCGCGCCGCGGAAGAACGCCTCCAGTTCCTGCATGATCTTCCCGTTGCCCCGCACGGGCCCGTCCAGGCGCTGGAGGTTGCAGTTGATCACGAAGTTCAGGTTGTCCAGGTTCTCGTTCGCGGCGAGCTGGAGCAGGCCGCGGGATTCGGGCTCGTCCATTTCCCCGTCGCCCAAAAACGCCCAGACCTGCTGCTCGGACGTGTCTTTGAGGCCGCGGTCGTGCAGGTAGCGGTTGGACTGGGCCTGGTAGATCGCGTTCATCGGGCCGATGCCCATGGACACGGTCGGGAATTCCCAGAAGGAGGGCATCAGGCGCGGGTGCGGGTAGGAGGAGAGGGCGTGGCCCTGTTTGGACTTTTCCTGCCGGAACCCGTCCAGGTCCTGCTCCGTGAGCCGGCCTTCCATGAACGCCCTGGCGTACATGCCCGGGGACGCGTGTCCCTGGAAGAAGACCTGGTCCCCGCCGGAGGGGTGGTCCTTGCCGCGGAAGAAATGGTTGAACCCGACCTCGTACAGGGTCGCCGCTCCGGCGTAGGTGGAGATGTGCCCGCCCACCCCGATGTCGGAGCGCTGTGCCCGGTGCACCATCACGGCCGCGTTCCAGCGCATGTACGCCCGGTACCGGCGTTCGAACTCCTCGTTGCCCGGGAACGGCGCTTCCTGGTCCGCCGGGATCGTGTTCACGTAATCGGTGGTCGTCACCATCGGCACCCCCACCGACTGGGACCCCGCCCGCTGAAGCAGGCTGCGCATGATGAACTGCGCCCGCTCCGTGCCCTGCTCCCTGATCAACGCATCCAAAGACTCAACCCACTCGGCAGTCTCTTCCGGATCACGATCAGGCAGCTGGGAAGTCAACCCGCTAAGGATGTGTGAGGTCTCTTCTCCTGCAGCCACGTCCAACCTCTCTT
>NZ_JBFTOG010000087.1:0-1414 GCF_056397865.1 Arthrobacter sp. 05L417 | reverse complement strand
CCTAGTACTACAGTCGCGTTTATGGGGTGTGTCCGCGGGATTTGTAATGACTATGTCGTGCGCGGTGTTGGTGTTTTCGTCGCCAGGTTGAGTGTTCCAGGACGTGCTTCGGGCTGGTGGTGCGATGCCAGACGAGCCGGACGAGCAGCCGCCTGATTTCGGGCAGCGAGAGCCGGATCAGTTCCCCGTTTCCGGCGGCAGGGCCCCTTTTTTGGAGCGGATCACGGTCAGGAATGCCTGGGCAAACATGGACAGGGTGATGTGCCGGTACCAGCCGGTGTATTGGCGGACCTGGTAGTGGTCCAGCCCCGTTTCGCCCTTGGAGGTTTGGAAGGTTTCCTCGATCGCCCAACGGGCGCCGGCGATCCGGACCAGCTCGGCCAAAGAGACCCGGTTCGGGCCGTGGCAGATGTAGTACGCCAGATCGGTCGGGTCTTTCAGGGACCGGCGGGCCAGCAGCCAGTGTTCTCCGGTTTCGGCGGGACCGTTAATGCGGGTCCGCGCCCAGGAATACCGGCGATCGCCCTTGGTTCCGGCCCCGGCGGTGCGGGTCCGCCAGGCATTGGCGCGCAGGGAAGCGATGAGTTTATCCGCACGCCATTGCTCGCCGATCCCGGCGGTGGGGGCGATGACGTTTTGGTTGATGGGAACGGCCAGCACATAGTGCAAACCCCTGGCTTGCAGACGGCGGCGCAACCCCGCATGCTGTCCGTAGACCGCGTCCCCTGTGGCCCAGCGGGCAGGGATCCCGGCATCCAGGGCGCGGTCGATCATGTCCGCGGCCAGTACCGGTTTCGTGGCGAATTCCCGCTCCTTGGGGATCCCGGCCCGGGCGCATCGCTCCCGGTCATCGGTCCAGGTTTTGGGCAGGTAGAGTTCCCGGTCCAGCAGGGTGCGACCGGCCGGGGCGGAGTACGTCATGAACACCCCGATCTGGCAGTTCTCCACCCGCCCGGCGGTGCCCGAATACTGGCGCGCAACACCGGCTGAGGCGGCGCCCTTCTTGAGGAATCCGGTCTCGTCAATGATCAGGATCCCGTCGGGATCGCCCAAGTGGCGGTTGACGTAGGCGAACAGGTCATCCCGCACAGCATCCGGGTCCCAGTCGGTAGTGGAGAGCAAGCGCTGCATGCCATCCGGGGTACCGTGCCCGGCCCGCTCAGACAGGGTCCAGGAGTTCTTCCGTTCCTCATCCGAAAGCAGCCCGCGCACATACCCCACAGCATTCCGCCGCGGTTCGGACCGGACAAACCGCTGCCCAATCAGATCGCCGATTTCCTCCAGACCTTCGGCCCACTCTTCTACGTCCGCCACACAAATATCATCACTCACCACCAACGATTAACAGGCCCCAAGCGGAAAGTCCGATTAAACCGCCGACGCAGCCAAGACTAAACGCGACTGTAGTACTAGG
>NZ_JBFTOG010000086.1:0-1414 GCF_056397865.1 Arthrobacter sp. 05L417 | reverse complement strand
GAACACAGCCGTTCCGTTCGCGGCGCTCACAGCTCGCCACCGTTCTTGGAAGCATATTCCTCCGCGGAAAGCAGCGGGCCATGTTCGATCACGGCCACTTTGAAGAGCCAGCCCGCACCGTACGGATCGTTGTTGATCAGGGCAGGATCCTCCACGACGGCGGAGTTCACTTCCGTAACCTCGCCCGTCACCGGGGAATACAGGTCCGAGACGGACTTGGTGGACTCAACCTCACCGCAGGTCTCCCCCGCCGTCACAGCGGAACCGATCTCGGGCAAGTCAACGTACACGATGTCGCCGAGGGCATCGGTGGCCACGGCGGAGATGCCGACAGACACAAGATTGCCGGCTTCGCGGGCAACCCACTCGTGCTCGTCGGAGTACTGCAGTTCAGGTGCAACTTTTGCCATGTTTTTTCCTTTGCGTTGGTCTAAAAACAGTTGTGGTCAGGTTACGCGGCGGGGGACGCCATCCTCTGCGTGCTGCTCCTTCGTCGCTTTGACGCACGCTGCCGGATGCCGCTCCCCCACCGCTAGAGGCTTGTTCAGTTTTCGGGGCCAACAGTTCGGGAAAAGAACGCTGGCCCTTTCGGGTTTAGTAGGTGACCCGTGGTTCCCGTGCGCCAATCCAGTTTCTGTAGGCCAATCTGCGGCAGGCGGCCCATTATCCGGCACCTTTGGCTTTCAAAAGCGGGCCAAAGGTGCCGGACTGGAACTGAACCCGAGGTGAGCTGAACCAGAGGTGAGATGCAGGGCCCCATCGGGTGCCGGCATCCGGCAGCATGCGTCCCCACCGTCCCCCTAACCTCGCAAGCTCGGTCAGGGAACCCTGACGGCGTGGGCCCCTGCGAGAGCGACACGTCCGCTTAGCGGGCGTCTTCGCGACCGAGCATGCAGAGGATGTCGGACCCGACGGGCCAAACGCAACCACGGTCACGCACCAATCGGAACCGTACCAGTGCCTACTTAGCCCGCTTATAGAACGGCAAGGCAACAACTTCGAACCGCTCGGCCTTGCCGCGCAGGTCTACATCAAGTGCCGTGCCTGGTTCGGCGTGTTCGACGTCGACGTAGGCCAGTGCTACGGGGTAACCGAGGGTGGGACTCGGCTGGCCGGAGGTGACTTCACCGACCACCACGCCGTCCTTGAGGACCGGGTAGTGGCTGCGGCCGGCGCGGCGGCCCAGGCCCTTGAGGCCTACCAGCTTGCGGCCGCTGGTGGAACCGGCGCCCTCAGCCTTCAGGGCTTCCAGGGCAGCGCGGCCCACGAAGTCGCTTTCCTTGGCGAGCGACACAACAGGACCCAGGCCTGCCGAGAAGGGGTTGCCTTCGCGGGAGAGCTCGTTGCCGTAGAGCGGCATGCCGGCTTCGAGGCGCAGGGAGTCACGCGAGGCCAGGCCGGCGGGGATCAGCTC
>NZ_JBFTOG010000085.1:0-1435 GCF_056397865.1 Arthrobacter sp. 05L417 | reverse complement strand
AGGTTCGCGACGCCCGGGTAGAGCGGGTGCGCGGCGGCGAGTGCCTCCACGCGGTGACGCAGGCCGGAGAGGTCCGCGTCGGCGTCGGCGATCAGCGCTTCGGCGATGATGTCCGCAACTTCACGGAACGCCGCTTCACCGAAACCGCGCGTGGCCAGTGCCGGGGTGCCGATCCGCAGGCCGGAGGTCACCATCGGCGGGCGCGGGTCGAACGGGACCGCGTTGCGGTTGACGGTGATGTCGATCGCCGCGAGGCGGTCCTCGGCCTGCTGGCCGTCGAGCTCGCAGTCGCGCAGGTCCACGAGCACCAGGTGCACGTCGGTGCCGCCGGAAATCACGGAGATCCCCCTGGCCGTGACGTCGGGCTGGACGAGGCGCTCGGCCAGGATCCGGGCACCGGCCAGGACGCGCTCCTGGCGTTCCTTGAACTCTTCCGAACCGGCGATCTTGAAGGCCACGGCCTTGCCGGCGATCACGTGCTCCAGCGGGCCGCCCTGCTGGCCCGGGAAGACCGCGGAGTTGATCTTCTTGGCGATGTCAGCGTCGTTGGAGAGGATAATGCCGCCGCGCGGACCGGCGAGGGTCTTGTGCGTCGTGGACGTCGTGACGTGCGCGTGCGGGACCGGGGACGGGTGCAGGCCGGCGGCCACCAGGCCGGCGAAGTGCGCCATGTCCACCATGAGGTACGCGCCCACCAGGTCCGCGATCCGGCGGAACCCGGCKAAGTCCAGCTGCCGCGCATAGGCGGACCAGCCGGCCACGATCAACGCCGGCTTGTGCTCCAGGGCCAGGCGCTCCACCTCGGCCATGTCGATCCGGTGGTCCTCTTCGCGGACCTGGTACGGGATGACGTTGTACAGGCGGCCGGAGAAGTTGATCCGCATGCCRTGGGTCAGGTGCCCGCCGTGGGCCAGGTTCAGGCCCATGATCGTGTCGCCGGGCTTGATGAGGGCGTGCATCACCGAAGCGTTCGCCTGGGCACCGGAGTGCGGCTGCACGTTCGCGTACCCGGCACCGAACAGGGCCTTCACGCGGTCGATCGCGAGCTGCTCGATGACGTCCACATGCTCGCAGCCGCCGTAGTAGCGCTTGCCCGGGTAGCCCTCGGCATACTTGTTGGTCAGCACCGAGCCCTGGGCCTGCATCACGGCCACGGCAGTGTGGTTCTCGGACGCGATCATTTCCAGGCCCGAACGCTGACGGTTCAGCTCGTCGTCGATCTTCGCCGCGATCTCCGGATCCAGCTCGGACAASACCGCGTCCAGGGACGGCGAAACGACCTGCTCGAACACAGCCGTTCCGTTCGCGGCGCTCACAGCTCGCCACCGTTCTTGGAAGCATATTCCTCCGCGGAAAGCAGCGGGCCATGTTCGATCACGGCCACTTTGAAGAGCCAGCCCGCACCGTACGGATCGTTGTTGATCAGGGCAGGATC
>NZ_JBFTOG010000084.1:0-1506 GCF_056397865.1 Arthrobacter sp. 05L417 | reverse complement strand
CAGGCAACGGCAAGCAACACTCGACACCTGCTACGCCCGCAACCCCCACCGATACCGCAACAAACCCACCGCGCCGGGAGCACCCCCCACCGCCGGGATCAACAACAAACAAACCACCCCGCTGTCACAAACAGCTTGATAGATACCGCGCAGATTACGGTCAAGGTGGACCTAGCCGCCGCCCAGAAGTATGGGCTGAAACCCGGCGATGTCAGGCGGGCAGCCGCGACGCTCGTCGCCGGGGAAGAGGTCGGCGATGTCTTCCGGGACGGACGTGCCTATGACGTCCAGGTTTGGAGCACTCCGGAGACCCGCGCCAGCGTCACCAGCATTGAAGACTTGCCGCTCGACACCCCCAGCGGACAGCGAGTCCGGCTGGCCGACGTCGCCGCTGTCAGTGTGCAAGCGACACCCAACCTCATTGACCGCACGAACGGTTCCCGCAGAGTCGAGGTCGGCTCCTTTATCGAAAAGGACGCGGACCTCGGGACCGTTGTCCGCACGCTACAGGAACGCCTCGAAGAGATGAACCTGCCGCCGGGTTACAGCGTCCAGCTCCTCGGCGAGTACACGGAACGCCAGGCGGCCACCGAACGCCTGACGATCTTCGCCGTGGCTGCCCTTGCCCTGATCTTCCTGTTCCTGCAAGCATCGTTCCGGAGCTGGCGGCTGGCCCTACTCGCACTGCTGACGCTTCCCATAGCCCTCGTCGGCGGAGTTTTCGCCGCCTACATCACCGGAGGGGTCCTGTCCCTAGGGTCACTCGTCGGGTTCCTCACGGTGATGGGCATCGCGGCGCGTAACGGGATCCTGCTCATCAGCCACTGCCAGCATCTGGAAAGGAACGAGGATGAAGCCTTCGGCCGCGCCCTCGTGTTGCGCGGAGCTGCGGAACGGCTTTCCCCGATCCTCATGACCACCTTGGCTACCGGACTTGCCCTCGTACCCTTGGTGGTCATGGGCAATATCCCGGGCCACGAAATCGAACATCCCATGGCCGTGGTCATTCTGGGCGGACTTGTCACATCCACACTGCTCAATTTGTTCATTGTTCCTTCCCTCTACCTCCGCTTCGCAAAATCAGGGTCCCGTGATTCACGGGAGGCTCTCACGTTCCCTTTCCGGAGATTCAGGCGAATGGTTCCTTCCCGAGCGCAGGAACCTAGCTAGCCGAGTGCATCTCGCGTTCGTCTGCCTCGTGCCCGTCGGCGGCGGGACTAAATTGTCGGTGCCTCCTGCGATGCTGTGGGTATGGATGGAAGGACAGCGTGGAGTGCGGAGAGCAGCGCGGCCGTGGAGGCCGTTGCCGCGTCCGTCGCCGTGCTTGCCGCTTTCACCCGCGCCGGCGCGGAAAGCACCGATCCGCTCCGGGATCTGGCGGATGCCTGCCTGGACGGCCTCGCCGAAGTGGCCCGGCTGGAAGCCCGCACCGCCGCCCTGAAAGCGCAGCTGGCCGCGGACTACGCCCACGCGGCCAGGGCCCTCGCGCCACCGGCCGCATCACCG
>NZ_JBFTOG010000083.1:0-1534 GCF_056397865.1 Arthrobacter sp. 05L417 | reverse complement strand
CGGTATCTATCAAGCTGTTTGTGACAGCGGGGTGGTTTGTTTGTTGTTGATCCCGGCGGTGGGGGGTGCTCCCGGCGCGGTGGGTTTGTTGCGGTATCGGTGGGGGTTGCGGGCGTAGCAGGTGTCGAGTGTTGCTTGCCGTTGCCTGCGGGCGTGCTCGGTGCGTGCGTGGTGGACGGTGTCGGGTGTGTAGTAGTTCAGTCCGCTGTGGCGGTGGTTGGCGTTGTAGTCCGCGAAGAAGGCTGCCAYGTATCCGCGGGCGTGTTCGAGGTCCTGGAACCTTCGCGGGAACTCGAGGTCATATTTGACGGTCTTGAACAGCGATTCCGAGTACGGGTTGTCATCAGAGACGCGGGGTCGTGAGTAGGACAAGGTGATGCCCAGGGACCGGGCGAGTTCCAGGGTGCTGCCCGCCCGCATCGGTGCCCCGTTATCGGCGTGAAGCACGCCCGGGGACTGCCTGTTGCCGGCCACGGCGTCCCGGATCAGTGCCGAGGCCAGGGCCGCGGTTTCGGTGTATTCGACCCGGTGGCCGACGACCTTGCGGGAGAAGACGTCCAGGATCGTGTAGAGCCGGTAGGTGTGTTTGCCGGGGCCGTGGAGCATCGTGATGTCCCAGCTCCATAACTGGTTCGGGGCGGTGGCTTCCAGGACGGGTTTGGCCCGTTTGGGGCCGGTGCCGCCGCGTTGTGGCCGGCGGTCTCCGTTCTGCCCGTGGGCGGCCACGATCCGGTGGGCTGCGGCGATCGAGAAGGAGCAGTATCCCGCGTCCAGCATCCGGTAATAGGCCTGGGTGACCGATAGATTGCCGTAGTCCTCGGAGTTGAGCAGTGTCATGAACTCCTCGGCTTCGGCGGTGGTGATCCGGTTCGGGTAGGCCCGGTCGGCCTGCGGCACGCTGATCCCGGCCCGGGCGGCAGGGTTCAGGTGCCGGTACCAGGTGGTGCGGTGCAGGCCGACCAGGGCGCAGGCCTTCACCGCCGACCAGCCGGCCGTCATCAGCTTCCCGGCAAAGCTCAGGACGATGTCTCGCCAGGTTTTGGCATCAACCACTCCGGGCGTCCGGGCTCCGGTTCCTCCACCTCGGGTTCCGTTGCCGCCGCGCTCTTGGCCATTGCCTCCAAGAGCGCGGAAGCTTTTCCCAGAATGTCCACCGCGGCCTCAGACCGGGCCAGCTTGGCCTTGAGGATCTCGTTTTCCTTCAAAACCCGTTGGAGCTGTCGTTTGTCTCCGGCATTCAATCGCTGGTCCTCCTTGAGTGGATCGACCACGGCGGGCAGTTCACCGGATTCCCGGGCGCGGGCCCATTCCCGGACCGTGGCAGCCCGGATTCCGATGGCCCTGGCCAAGGCCATCTTCGAGCCTCGTTCAAGACACTTCTCATGCTCATCCAGAATCGCGTTTTTCTCCCCAACAGTGAAGTGGCGATTCGATTGGCGGACAGGAATAACAAAATCCATCACGGACCTTCCCCGCCCGCGCACCGGACTCCCGCCAACAGGGAACCTGTCACACAAGAGCCTGACACACAGGG
>NZ_JBFTOG010000082.1:0-1564 GCF_056397865.1 Arthrobacter sp. 05L417 | reverse complement strand
CCACTACGAAGGAAATTGTCGGCGACGTCGCCGCGGTGTTTGGCGCTGAGGTACTTGAGTCCGGTGAGGGCTTCGCGCTGGACGCCGCCGTCGGGCGTTCTTCGGACTACCTGCAGCACCCGGTGTTCAACACCCACCGTTCCGAAACCCAGCTGCTGCGCTATATCCGCAGGCTTTCGGACCGCGACCTGGCGCTGGACCGCACCATGATCCCGCTGGGTTCGTGCACCATGAAGCTGAACGCGACCGCCGAAATGGAAGCCATCTCCTGGCCGGAGTTCGCCTCGATCCACCCCTTCGCCCCGGATTCCCAGACCGAGGGCTGGCGCGAACTGATCGAAGATCTGGAAGCCGACCTGACCGAGATCACCGGTTACGACCAGGTCTCCATCCAGCCCAACGCCGGTTCCCAGGGCGAACTCGCGGGCCTGCTGGCCATCCGCGGCTACCACCACTCCCGCGGCGAGGCCCAGCGCAACGTCTGCCTCATACCGGCGTCCGCCCACGGCACCAACGCGGCCTCGGCGGTGCTGGCCGGCATGAAGGTGGTCGTGGTGGCCACCGCCGCCGACGGCACCATCGACCACGCCGACCTGCAGGCCAAGATCGACGCCAACAAGGACGTCCTCTCGGCCATCATGATCACCTACCCCTCCACGCACGGCGTGTACGACGCCGACGTGCGCGAGATCTGCGACTCGGTGCACGCGGCCGGCGGCCAGGTGTACGTTGACGGCGCGAACCTCAACGCGCTCGTGGGCCTGGCCCAGCCGGGCAAGTTCGGCGGCGACGTGTCGCACCTGAACCTGCACAAGACCTTCTGCATCCCGCACGGCGGCGGCGGACCCGGTGTCGGCCCGGTCGCGGCCAAGGCACACCTGGCACCCTTCATGCCGGGCGACGCCAACAAGGCGGCCCATGAAGACGGCGCTTCTTTGCCAGGGACTGGCGTCGCGATCTCCGCCTCGCGGTACGGTTCGGCCGGTGTGTTGCCGATTTCCTGGGCCTATGTGAAGCTCATGGGCGGCGAAGGCCTCACCGAGGCCACCAAGTCCGCGCTGCTTGCCGCGAACTACATCGCCTCCCGCCTCAACGAGTACTTCCCGGTCCTTTACACGGGCGAGGGCGGACTCGTGGCCCACGAGTGCATCCTGGACCTGCGCGAACTGACCGCCCGGACCGGCGTCACCGCCGAGGATGTGGCCAAGCGCCTCATCGACTACGGCTTCCACGCACCCACCCTGGCGTTCCCGGTAGCGGGCACCCTCATGGTGGAGCCCACCGAATCCGAGGACCTCGGGGAGATCGACCGCTTCATCGAAGCCATGATCACCATCCGCAAGGAAATCGACCAGGTCGCGCACGGCGACTTCACGGTGGAGAACAGCCCGCTGCGCCACGCGCCGCACACCGCTGCCGCCGTCGTGAGCTCCGATTGGGACCGTGAGTACTCCCGCGAGCAGGCCGTCTTCCCGGTCCACCACCTCAAGCAGGACAAGTACTTCCCGCCCGTCGGCCGCATCGACGGCGCCGCGGGCGACCGCAACCTGGTCTGCTCCTGCCC
>NZ_JBFTOG010000081.1:0-1618 GCF_056397865.1 Arthrobacter sp. 05L417 | reverse complement strand
GTGGACCTTCCGGAGGAGGTCGACGTGCTCATCGTGGGCAGCGGGCCCGCCGGGATGCTTGCCGCCGCGCAGTTGTCGCAGTTCCCGGGTGTCACAACCCGGATTGTGGAGCGCCGCGCCGGGAGGCTCGCGATCGGCCAGGCCGACGGGATCCAGGCCCGGAGCGTGGAGACGTTCCAGGCTTTCGGTTTCGCCGAGCGGATCATTGCCGAGGCGTACCGGATCACCGAGATGGCGTTCTGGAAGCCGGACCCCGCGGATCCCTCGCGCATCATCCGGACCGCGCGGGCCCTTGACGATCCGACCGGGGACATCAGCGAATTCCCGCACCTGATCGTCAACCAGGCGCGCGTGCTGGACTACTTCGCCGAGTTCATGGCGAACTCCCCTGCCCGCATGGCCCCCGATTACGGATACGAGTTCCGCGGCCTCGAGGTCACGGGCGAGGGCGACTACCCCGTCACGGTCACGCTCCTCCACACGGCCGGACCGGACGAGGGCCGGGAGCGCGTTGTCCGGGCCAAGTACGTCGTCGGGGCGGATGGGGCGCGGAGCAAGGTGCGGGAGTCGATCGGCTGCACGCTCGCCGGCGACCAGGCCAACCACGCCTGGGGCGTCATGGACGTCCTTGCCGTCACGGACTTCCCCGACATCCGCACGAAGTGCGCGATCCAGTCCGGCACGGGCGGCAGCATCCTGTTGATCCCGCGCGAGGGCGGGCATCTTTTCCGCATGTACGTCGACCTCGGCGAGGTGGACCGGAACGACAACCGCTCCGTGCGCAACACCACCATYGAGGAGATCATCGCCAAGGCCAACGACATCCTCCGCCCCTACACGCTCGATGTGCGCGACGTCGCCTGGCACAGCGTGTACGAGGTGGGCCACCGCCTSACGGACAGGTTCGACGACGTCCTGCCGGAGGAGCGCGGCACCCGCACACCGCGCGTGTTCATCGCCGGCGACGCGTGCCACACGCACAGCGCCAAGGCCGGCCAGGGCATGAACGTCTCCATGCAGGACGGCTTCAACCTGGCCTGGAAGCTCGGACACGTGCTCGAAGGCCGCAGCCCGGAGAGCCTGTTGTCCACGTACTCGGCCGAGCGCCAGGTCGTTGCCAAGAACCTCATCGACTTCGACAAAGAGTGGTCCACGCTCATGGCGAAGAARCCCGAGGAGTTCGAGGAYCCCACMGAGCTGGAGAACTTCTACGTGAGCACCGCGGAGTTCCCTGCCGGCTTCATGACCCACTACGCCCCCTCRSCSCTTATCGCCGAGCCGATACACCAGGMCCTGGCCGCGGGMTTCATCATCGGCAAGCGTTTCAAGTCCGCGCCCGTGGTGCGCGTCTGCGATACCAACCCGGTCCAGCTCGGCCACCAGGCCAAGGCCGACGGACGGTGGCGCATCTACGTCTTCGCGGACGCRRSCGARGCCGGAACGGCACAAGAGGGGCTCTCGCCCGTCGCGGACTTTGCCGGGTGGATCGCGAACTCGCCGGACTCGCCGCTGGCCGCAACGCCGTCGGGCGCCGACCGGGACGCGTGGTTCGACGTGAAGGTGATCTACCAGCAGGAGCACACAGGCGTCGACATCGGCGCCGTGCCGGCGGCATTCA
>NZ_JBFTOG010000080.1:0-1622 GCF_056397865.1 Arthrobacter sp. 05L417 | reverse complement strand
CGAGCTTGCGAGGCTAGGGGGTCCATGGGGATGCGGACGCCGCGTTCGTGGGCGACTTCGATGGCGCGGTCGTAGCCGGCGTCGGCGTGGCGGATGACGCCCATGCCGGGGTCGTTGGTGAGGAGGCGTTCGAGTTTCTGCGCGGCGAGCTCGGTGCCGTCGGCGACGGAGACCTGGCCGGTGTGGATGGAGCGGCCGATGCCAACGCCGCCGCCGTGGTGGATGGAGACCCAGGTCGCGCCGGAGGAGGCGGCGGTCAGGGCGTTGAGCAGGGGCCAGTCCGCGATCGCGTCGGAGCCGTCCTTCATGGACTCGGTCTCCCGGTACGGGGAGGCCACGGAGCCGGAGTCCAGGTGGTCCCGGCCGATCACGATGGGGGCCTTGACCTTGCCCTCGGCGACGAGCTGGTTGAACAGCAGGCCCGCTTTGGCGCGTTCGCCGTAGCCCAGCCAGCAGATCCGGGCCGGGAGGCCTTCGAACTCGACGCGTTCGGCGGCGGCGTCGAGCCATTTGTGCAGGTGGGTGTTCTCCGGGAACAGTTCCTTGATCGCGGCGTCGGTCACGGCGATGTCCTCGGGGTCACCGGAGAGCGCGACCCAGCGGAACGGGCCCAGCCCTTCGCAGAACAGGGGCCGGATGTAGGCCGGGACGAAGCCGGGGAACTCGAAGGCCCGGCCGTAGCCGCCCTTGCGGGCCTCGTCGCGGATCGAGTTGCCGTAGTCGAAGACCTCGGCCCCGGCGTCCTGGAACTCGACCATGGCCTGGACGTGCCGGGCCATGGAGGCCTGGGCTTTCTTCGTGAAGCCTTCCGGGTCGGCTTCGGCCTCGGTGTGCCACTCGGCCACGGTGATGCCTTCGGGCAGGTAGGAGAGCGGGTCGTGCGCGGAGGTCTGGTCGGTCACGACGTCGATGCTGATTTCCCCGGCCTTGTGGCGGGCGAGGAGTTCGGGGAAGACTTCGGCGGCGTTGCCCACGTAGCCCACGGACCAGCCGCGGCGCTCGGCCTTGGCCGCCTGGACCTTGGCGATCGCGGTGTCCAGGTCGGTTTCGACCTCGTCCAGGTAGCGTTTGCCGACGCGGCGGCGCAGCCGGGACTCGTCGACGTCCACGATCAGGCAGGCCCCGTCGTTCAGGGTCACCGCGAGCGGCTGGGCCCCGCCCATGCCCCCGCACCCGCCGGTCAGGGTCAGGGTCCCGGCCAACGGGCCCTCGGAGGAACCCTCCGGGGCCGGTGCGGGGTGGCGGGCAGTGTCATGCCTTGCGGCCCTGAGTTTGTTCCCGACGGCGGCGAAGGTCTCGTAGGTGCCCTGCAGGATGCCCTGGGTGCCGATGTAGATCCAGGACCCGGCGGTCATCTGCCCGTACATCATCAGGCCCTCGGCCTCCAGGCGGCGGAACTCGGGCCAGGTCGCCCAGTCGCCCACGAGGTTGGAGTTGGCCAGCAGCACCCGCGGCGCCCACTCATGGGTGCGGAACACCCCGACGGGCTTGCCGGACTGGACCAGGAGCGTCTCGTCCTTCTCCATCGTCTCCAGGGTCCGGGTGATCGCGTCGAACGCGGCCCAGGACCGGGCGGCCCGGCCCGTGCCGCCGTACACGACCAGGTCATCCGGGCGCTCGGC
>NZ_JBFTOG010000079.1:0-2059 GCF_056397865.1 Arthrobacter sp. 05L417 | reverse complement strand
TCATCGGAGGAAGGCTGCTGCGACGCCCGCGTCGACCGGGATGTGCAGGCCGGTGGTGTGTGAGAGTTCGTTGCTGGTGAGCACGGCGGCGGCGTTGGCGACGTGTTCGGGGAGGACTTCGCGTTTGAGCAGGGTGCGTTGGGCGTAGTACTTGCCCAGTTCCTGCTCGTCGACGCCGTAGACGGCGGCGCGCTTGGCGCCCCAGCCGCCGGCGAAGATGCCGGAGCCGCGGACGACGCCGTCGGGGTTGATGCCGTTGACGCGGATGCCGTGCTCGCCCAGTTCGGCGGCTAGCAGGCGGACCTGGTGGGCCTGGTCTGCCTTGGTGGCGGAGTAKGCGATGTTGTTCGGGCCGGCGAATACCGAGTTCTTGGAGGAGATGTAGACGATGTCCCCGCCGAGGCCTTGGTCGATCATGGCCTTCGCCGCGGCTTTGGAGACCAGGAACGAGCCTTTGGCCATGACGTTGTGTTGCAGGTCCCAGTCCTTCTCGGTGGTTTCCAGGAGGGGTTTGGAGATGGACAGGCCCGCGTTGTTGACCACCAGGTCCAGGCCGCCGAAGGCCAGGACGGCCGCGTCGATGGCTCCCTGCACCTGGGTTTCGTCGGTGACGTCTGCCTGCACGCCGATGGCGACGTCGTCGCCGCCGAGTTCGGCCGCGACGGCCTGGGCGTTGTCCAGGTTGAGGTCCGCGATGACCACGCAGGCGCCTTCCGCGGCGAGGCGGGTCGCGATCGCCTTGCCGATGCCCGACGCCGCGCCGGTCACCAAAGCGATGCGCGTGGCGTGGGACTTGGGTTTGGGCATCCGGGCGAGTTTGGCTTCCTCGAGGGCCCAGTATTCGATCCGGAACTTCTCGGCTTCCTCGATCGGTGCGTAGGAGGAGATGGCTTCGGCGCCGCGCATCACGTTGATCGCGTTGAGGTAGAACTCGCCCGCGACCCGTGCGGTCTGTTTGTCCTTGCCGTAGGAGAACATTCCGACGCCGGGGACCAGGACGATGGCCGGGTCCGCGCCCCGCAGGGCGGGGCTGGCTGGGCCCACAGCCGCAGGGTTCCCTGGCCGAGCTTGCGAGGCTAGGGGGCGGTTGGGGACGGCGTGGCGGTCGTAGTAGGCCTGGTAGTCCTCCCGGTATGCGGCGTGGAGTTCCTTCAGGCGCGCGGTGCTCTCCTGGATGCCGGCGTCGGCGGGCAGGTCCAGGACGAGGGGCTTGACCTTGGTGCGCAGGAAGTGGTCCGGGCAGGAGGTGCCCAGCGCGCCCAGGCGCGGGTGCTCGGTGCCTTCGAGGAATTCCAGGACACGCGGATCGTCGCTGAAGTGGCCCACCTGCGGTTTGTCGGCCGAGGCGAGGCCGCGGATCACGGGAGCCAGGGCGGCCGCCTTGGCGCGTCGCTCGGGTTCCGGGAGTGCGGCGTAGCCGGGGAGCTTGGCGCCGAATGGCTCGGCTTTGCCGTTCTCGGCGATGTAGCGTTCGGCCTGTTCGATGATCCAGAGGGAGTTGGCTTCGGCTTCCCCGCTCGTGGCGCCCCAGGCGGTGATGCCGTGGCCGCCCAGGATGGTGCCGATGGCCTGTGGGTTGGCTTCCTTGATCGCTGCGATGTCCAGTCCCAGCTGGAAGCCGGGGCGGCGCCAGGGAACCCACACGACCTTCTCGCCGAAGACCTTGGAGGTCAGGGCTTCGCCGTCCACCGCGGTCGCGATCGCGATGCCGGAGTCCGGGTGCAGGTGGTCCACGTGCGCGGCGTCCACGAGTCCGTGCATGGCGGTATCGATCGAGGGCGCGGCGCCGCCCTTGCCGAACAGGCAGTAATCGAAGGCGGCCACCATGTCGTCTTCGCGCTCGACGCCGGGGTAGACGGCCTTGAGTGCCTGCAGCCGGTCCAGCCGCAGCACCGCCAGGTTGTCCGCCTTCAGGGTTCCCAGGTCCCCGCCGGAACCCTTGACCCACAACAGCTCCACGTCCTCCCCGGTCACCGGGTCCTTCTCCGTGCCCTTCGCCGAGGTGTTCCCACCGGCGAAGTTCGTGTTCCGCTTGTCCGCGCCCAGGCGGTTGGAACGG
>NZ_JBFTOG010000078.1:0-2078 GCF_056397865.1 Arthrobacter sp. 05L417 | reverse complement strand
GAGGGCGAGGGCGGGGTCCCGGCGTCGAGGGCCTGCAGGAAGTCGCGGATCTGGTGGGTGAAGGTGTGTTCCCAGCCGATCACGTGGCCCTGGGGCCACCAGGCGGCCATGTAGGGGTGGTCGGGTTCGTTGACCAGGATCCGGCGGAAGCCCTGCTCCCGGACAGGCACGGTGGCGTCCAKGAAACCGAGTTCGTTGATGGTTTCCAGGTCGAACAGGAGCGAGCCCTTGTCGCCGTAGATTTCCATCGTGAGCGAGTTCTTCTTGCCGGTGGCCATGCGGGAGACTTCCACCGAGGCGAGGGCCCCGGAGGCCAGGGTCAGGGTGGCCCAGGCGGCGTCGTCGACCGTGACGTGTTCGGGACCGTCCGCGCCGGGGCGGCTGTCCACGAAGGTGTGCAGCCGGCCGGAGACCTCGGTGACGGTGTCCCCGAGCAGGTACAGGACCTGGTCGATCGCGTGGGAGGCGATGTCGCCCAACGCCCCGGATCCGGCGGTTTCCTTGTTGAGCCGCCAGGTCATGGGGGAGCCGGGGTCCGCGAGCCAGTCCTGGAGGTAGGCGGCGCGGACGTGCCGGACGGTGCCCAGCCGGCCYTCCGCGATSAGCTCGCGGGCCAGGGCGAGGGCCGGGACGCGGCGGTAGTTGAAGCCGATCATGGACTGGATGCCGCGGGCCCGTGCGGCACGCGCGGCTTCGGTCATGGCTTCGGCYTCGGCCAGGGTGTTCGCGAGCGGTTTYTCCACGAGCACGTGCTTGCCCGCCTCCAGCGCCGCGATGGCGATTTCGGCGTGCATCCAGCCCGGGGCGCAGATRTCCACGATGTGGATGTCATCGCGTTCGATGACCTGACGCCAGTCCGTGGCGGACTCGGCCCACCCGTACCKGGCCGCGGCCCCGGCGACCTGTTCCGCATCCCGGCCCACGAGCACTTTCTGCTCGAAGGCCGGAACGTCGAAGAAGCTGGCCACGTTCCGCCACGCGTTCGAATGGGCCTTGCCCATGAACGCGTAACCGATCGCGGCGACACCCAGGGCTGTCCTGCCTGTACTGCGTGCCGCATTGATCCCCTCCGGGGAGGCGCCGGTCTGAGGGGAGGCGCCGGTGTGGGGGGTGGTGGGGGTAGRGGCGGGGCTGGTCATGGGTGATTCCTAGAGGGTGGCGGCCATCGGGTCCCAGTCCTCGGGGAGGGCCTGGGAGGTCACGGCGGAGCTGTCGACGCCTACAAAGGTGCCGGTTTCGGCGGACTCGGAAATGGAGACCAGGGTATCGACCACGTGGTAGGCSAGGGCYCCCTGGGCGCGGTGCGGGACACCGGCGCGCAGGGACCGGGCCATGTCCAGCACGCCCATCCCGCGGCCGTTGGCCGGTCCCGTGGCCGGGATCGTTTCGGCTTCCTCGGCCCCGGCRCGCCAGAGYYTCAGGTCCCCGTCGAAGTAGTTCGGRTCCGGSACTTCSAGGGTGCCTTCGGTGCCGGTGATCTCCACGAAGCCCATCCGCAGGCGGGGGGATTCGAAGCTGAAGACACTGTGCGAGGACGCGCCGCCTTCGAACTGGAGCATCGCGGAGACGTGGGTGGGGACCTCGACGGGGAATTCCTCCCCGGCCTTGGGYCCGGAACCGACCACGCGGACGTCCTTGGCTTTGGACCCGACSGCGGCGACGCGACGGACCGAMCCGAASGCCTGGACGAGGGCGGTGACATAGTAGGGGCCCATGTCGAAGAGCGGGCCKGCGCCGTGGGCGAAGAGGAASGMCGGGTTCGGGTGCCAGGATTCCGGGCCGGGGGTCTGGAACATGGTCAGSGCGGTCAAAGGCGTGCCGATGTCGCCGCGTTCGATGACCCGCCGGGCCGTCTGCAGGCCCGCGCCCAGGAACGTGTCCGGGGCACAGCCCAGACGGATGCCCGCGGCGTCGGCCGTCTTCAACAACGCCAGCCCGGACTCGCGGTCCAGGGAGAACGGCTTCTCGGTCCAGACGTGCTTGCCCGCGTTCACGGCAGCCGTGGCCACCTCGACATGGGCTGCCGGGATGGTCAGGTTCACGATGATCTCGACGTCGGGATGGTTCAGCGCCAGCTC
>NZ_JBFTOG010000077.1:0-2278 GCF_056397865.1 Arthrobacter sp. 05L417 | reverse complement strand
CAGGAAAAGGAATTCGCCTCCGAGTCCCGCGGCTACACCGCAACCAAGCACCAGCGCGAAGTCGGCACCGGCTACTTCGACGACATCGCAACTGCGCTCAACCCGAACGCATCCACCCTGGCCCTGGTGGGATCCACCGAAGAAGGCCAATTCCACTAAAACTCTCGACGGCGAGGGACATCTGTCGGTCGTAGCCCCTGACCCCGCCTGCCTGCTATCCCAAGTCCGGCCCCGGCTCAACAACGATGCCGAGGCCGGACTCGCGGGTGACCTGTGCAGCAGGGTGAGGCCATGCCGACGGTCTAATACGCCCCTGAATGCCGTCAAGTATCTTCTTGCTTTAGGAGCAATACCAATGAACAGCTTCACTGACAGCCCAACAACCAGCGGGATTACGTTCACCGCTACACCTGTAGCTCGCCAAGACGAGGTCCTCACACCGGAAGCGGTGGAATTCATCGCAACGCTTCACTGGGCAACGGAGGGTCGGCGTAAAGAGCTGCTCAAGTTCAGGCAGGACCGCCGAACTGAGATCCGGAAGGGCCAGGACCCGCGATTTCTTCGGGAGACTGCGCACATCCGCAATGATCCGTTCTGGCGCGTCGCTCCCCCGGCCCCGGGCCTGGAAGACCGCCGAGTGGAAATCACCGGCCCGGTGGACAAGAAAATGACCATCAACGCCCTGAACTCCGGCGCCAAGGTATGGCTGGCGGACATGGAAGACTCCTCCACCCCCACCTGGCGCAACGTCATCCAAGGCCAGCTGAACCTCACTGATGCGCTCGAACGCCGGATCGACTTCACCACCGAAGAAGGCAAGGAGTACAAGCTCCGCCCGGCCGGCGACCTGCCCACCATCGTGGTCCGCCCCCGCGGCTGGCACCTGCCCGAGAAGCACATGCTCATCGACGGCCAGCCCATCGCCGGCGGCATCGTGGACTTCGGCCTGTTCTTCTTCCACAACGCCCGGCGTCTCCTGGCCCAGGGCAAGGGCCCCTACTTCTACCTGCCCAAGATCGAGAACCACCTCGAAGCCCGGCTCTGGAACGACATCTTCATCCTCGCCCAGGACCTGCTTGGCATCCCGCAAGGCACCATCCGCGCCACCGTGCTGATCGAAACCATCACCGCCGCCTTCGAAATGGAGGAAATCCTCTACGAACTGCGCGACCACGCCTCAGGCCTGAACGCCGGCCGCTGGGACTACATCTTCTCTCTGATCAAGAACTTCCGCACCCGCGGACCCCGGTTCGTCCTGCCTGACCGGGCCCAGGTGACCATGACCGCCCCGTTCATGCGCGCCTATACCGAACAGCTGGTCCGTGCCTGCCACAAGCGCGGCGCTATGGCCATCGGCGGCATGGCAGCAGCAGTGCCCAACCGCAAGGACCCGGAAGCCAACACCAACGCCTTCGAGAAGGTCCGCGCGGACAAGACCCGCGAGGCCAACGACGGCTTCGACGGCTCCTGGGTGGCCCACCCCGACCTGGTGCCCGTCTGCCGCGAGGTGTTCGACGGCGTCCTGGGCACCAAGCCCAACCAGCTGGACCGGCTCCGCGAGGACGTCACCCCGGATGACCGCGCGCTGATCAACATCGCTTCACTGCACGTCACCATCACCGAACAGGGCATTAGGAACAACATCGAGGTAGGCATCCGCTACATCGAATCCTGGCTGCGCGGCAACGGCGCGGTGGCCATCCACAACCTCATGGAGGACGCCGCCACCGCCGAAATCTCCCGCTCCCAGATTTGGCAGTGGATCAACGCCAGGGCCATCACCGACGAGGGCGAGATCGTCAGCCACGAGTGGGTGGAGGAGCTCCTGGACGAGGAATTCGCCCGGCTGGAACGCTTTGACGGCGACCGGTTCGAGGACGCCCACGACATTTTCAGAGAAGTCGCCTTAGGCCGTGACTTCCCCACCTTCCTCACACTGCCCGCCTACGCCCGCTACCTGACGGAGCACGATGAGAAGACGGTAGAGGAGGAACTGGCAACCGCCTGAGTGTCTCTCAATCCATAGACCCCGTCGCCGGGCTGCCGCCACTCTTCGCGACGAGTACCCCGAAAGCTGGGAGAGGCAGCCTGGCGACAGCCCATCATCTTCCAGTGGTGTATTTGAGCCACCTAGTACTACAGTCGCGTTTAGTCTTGGCTGCGTCGGCGGTTTAATCGGACTTTCCGCTTGGGGCCTGTTAATCGTTGGTGGTGAGTGATGATATTTGTGTGGCGGACGTAGAAGAGTGGGCCGAAGGTCTGGAGGAAATCGGCGATC
>NZ_JBFTOG010000076.1:0-2456 GCF_056397865.1 Arthrobacter sp. 05L417 | reverse complement strand
ATGGTCCAGGACCTCGTGGGCCTGCCGATCGCCAATGCGTCCCTGCTGGACGAAGCGACCGCCGTCGCCGAGGCGGTCCTGATGATGCGCCGCGCGAACAAGAACAAGACGGCCCATGACGGCAAGACCGTCCTCGACGCCGATTGCCTGCCGCAGACCATCGCCATCGTGAAGGGCCGCGCCGAGGCGCTGGGCTTCGAGGTGGAGATCGCTGACCTGTCCCGGGGCCTGCCCGAGGGCGAGATCAACGGCGTCGTGCTGCAGCAGCCGGGCGTTTCCGGCCGGGTGTTCGACCACTCCGCCGTGATCGCCGCCGCCAAGGAACGCGGCGCCCTCGTCACCGTCGCAGCCGACCTCCTCGCCCTCACGCTGATCACGCCTCCGGGGGAGCAGGGCGCCGACATCGCTGTCGGCTCCACCCAGCGCTTCGGCGTTCCGCTGTTCTTCGGCGGCCCGCACGCCGCGTACATGGCTGTCCAGAAGGGCCTCGAGCGCTCGATGCCGGGCCGCCTGGTGGGCGTTTCCAAGGACGACGCCGGCACTCCCGCCTACCGCCTGGCCCTGCAGACCCGCGAGCAGCACATCCGCCGCGAAAAGGCGACGTCCAACATCTGCACCGCGCAGGCACTGTTGGCCATCGTGTCCTCGATGTACGCCGTCTACCACGGCCCCGATGGCCTGAAGGCGATCGCCGAGACCGCCCACCACCACGCCCGGACCCTGGCCGCTTCGTTGAAGGCCGCGGGCCTTGAGGTCCTGCACGGCAGCTTCTTCGACACCGTTACCGTCCGCGTCCCGGGCAAGGCTGCCGAAATCGTTGCTGCCGCCGAGGCCAAGGGCATCAACCTGCGCGGCATCGACGCCGACACTGTCGGCGTCTCGGTTGACGAGACCACTACGAAGGAAATTGTCGGCGACGTCGCCGCGGTGTTTGGCGCTGAGGTACTTGAGTCCGGTGAGGGTTTCGCGCTGGAGGCCGCCGTCGGGCGTTCTTCGGACTACCTGCAGCACCCGGTGTTCAACACCCACCGTTCCGAGACCCAGCTGCTGCGCTATATCCGCAGGCTTTCGGACCGCGACCTGGCGCTGGACCGCACCATGATCCCGCTGGGTTCGTGCACCATGAAGCTGAACGCGACCGCCGAGATGGAAGCCATCTCCTGGCCGGAATTCGCCTCGATCCACCCCTTCGCCCCGGATTCCCAGACCGAGGGCTGGCGCGAACTGATCGAAGATCTGGAAGCCGACCTGACGGAGATCACCGGTTACGACCAGGTCTCCATCCAGCCCAACGCCGGTTCCCAGGGCGAACTCGCGGGCCTGCTGGCCATCCGCGGCTACCACCACTCCCGCGGCGAGGCCCAGCGCAACGTCTGCCTCATCCCGGCGTCCGCCCACGGCACCAACGCGGCCTCGGCGGTGCTTGCCGGCATGAAGGTGGTCGTGGTTGCCACCGCGGCGGACGGCACCATCGACCACGCGGACCTGCAGGCCAAGATCGACGCCAACAAGGATGTCCTTTCGGCGATCATGATCACCTACCCGTCCACGCACGGCGTGTACGACGCCGACGTGCGCGAGATCTGCGACTCCGTGCACGCGGCCGGAGGCCAGGTGTACGTTGACGGCGCGAACCTCAACGCGCTCGTGGGCCTGGCCCAGCCGGGCAAGTTCGGAGGCGACGTGTCCCACCTGAACCTGCACAAGACCTTCTGCATCCCGCACGGCGGCGGCGGACCCGGTGTTGGCCCGGTCGCGGCCAAGGCACACCTGGCACCCTTCATGCCGGGCGACGCGAACAAGGCGGCGCACGAGGACGGCGCTTCTTTGCCGGGGACTGGCGTTGCGATTTCCGCTTCGCGGTACGGTTCGGCGGGTGTGTTGCCGATTTCCTGGGCCTATGTGAAGCTCATGGGCGGCGAAGGCCTGACCGAGGCCACCAAGTCCGCGCTGCTTGCCGCGAACTACATCGCCTCGCGCCTGAACGAGTACTTCCCGGTCCTTTACACGGGTGAGGGCGGACTCGTGGCCCACGAGTGCATCCTTGACCTGCGCGAACTGACCGCCCGGACCGGCGTCACCGCGGAGGATGTGGCCAAGCGCCTCATCGACTACGGCTTCCACGCTCCCACCCTGGCGTTCCCGGTCGCGGGCACCCTGATGGTGGAGCCCACGGAGTCCGAGGACCTCGGGGAGATCGATCGCTTCATCGAAGCCATGATCACCATCCGCAAGGAAATCGACCAGGTCGCGCACGGCGACTTCACGGTGGAGAACAGCCCGCTGCGCCACGCGCCGCACACCGCGGCCGCCGTCGTGAGCTCCGATTGGGACCGTGAGTACTCCCGCGAGCAGGCCGTCTTCCCGGTCCACCACCTCAAGCAGGACAAGTACTTCCCGCCCGTCGGCCGCATCGACGGCGCCGCGGGCGACCGCAACCTGGTCTGCTCCTGCCC
>NZ_JBFTOG010000075.1:0-3217 GCF_056397865.1 Arthrobacter sp. 05L417 | reverse complement strand
ATTCCTTCCTCGTCCCGTGCGGCTGCAAATAGTACTCATGCATGAACTCACGGATCTCTTCACGCGTAAAACCCTTGTTATCAACGGCCATCGCCGGCTCCTTCAATCAACAGGTAATGAATGACTCACAACCAGCTTGACGATGAGGGGCTCGCTCACCTTTGAGGCCTTTTGGACAAACGCTCGCTCAGATCTGCCGGCCGCTCCGGAGAGATCTGAGCGAGCGTTTGCCGTTTGGGGTTCAAAGGTGAGCGAGGGTTTCAGTAGCCCATGCTGCTGCCGCTTGGGGTGCTGCTGCTCGGGGTCACCATGGAACCGGACGGGCTGACCAGAGACCAGACACCGCCCACGCCTTGGCCGTAGGTGTCACTGGAATCTTCATCCTTGGAGTAGAAGTAGATGGGCATCCCATTGATGGTGATCTGCATCTTGCCGTCTGCCGTGGGGATGGTTCCGATGGTTCCGCTCACCCCATCAACCGCCGGCGTGGCCGACGTCGTTGTCACGGGGGGCCAGAGGGTAGCGCAGCCGCCGGTGCAGGCACTCTTGCCGGAATCCTTGACGTCCTTCGAGAAGACGTAGACACTCTTGCCGTTCGCCGCAACCACTCTCTCGCCCACGCTCGACGACGCCGTCTTCAGTTCCGCCGCGCCGGCAGGAGTGCTCGACGCCGGAGCGCTTGAACTCGACGCCGCGGAACTGGGACTGGTTGCGCTTGAGGATGTGGAGGATGCGCCGGGGCTTCCTCCGCAGGCAGTGAGGGCGATGGCCAGAGCAAGAATTCCGAGCCCGGTGCCGAGTTGCTTCTTCATGGTTTGCTCCTTCGCTTGGACCGGTCATGGACGTGCCGGAAGCTAACCCGTACGACGCCGCCGGGTGAAGAATGGTTCACAGGGCTTGAACCTTTTTCGTGGCGGGCACGTCGTATCGCAGGAGAAGGGGAAGCCGAGCACCAAGGAGGCGCCGATGCCGCTCGACGAGGACGTGGTGGCCGCGATCTACCGCGACCACGGTACAGCCTTGCGCCGCTTCGTCTTGAGCTGCACGCCCGACGCGCACTTGGCCGAGGACGTAGTGCAGGAAACCATTCTTCGCGTATGGCAGCACGCCCCGCAGATCACGGGCAGCCTGCGGAGCTATTTGTTCCGCACTGCCCGCAATGTCATCATCGACAACTACCGCAAGGCCCAGCGGCGCCCGGCAGAGGCCGCCGAACGAGACATGGCGGACCCGGAGGAGGCCACCGAGCGAGTGGATGAACTCCTCAACCGGGTCCTTATGGAGGAAGCGCTCCTGAGGCTCAGCACCGAACACCGGGAGGTCCTGGTAGCCCTGCATTACGAACGTTTCACGGTGACCGAGGCCGCGCTGAGGCTCAACATCCCCAGCGGAACGGTGAAATCCAGGGCCTTCTACGCCGTCAGGGCGCTTCGCACGATTCTCGACGAAATGGGGGTGCAGCGGTGAACGAAACAGGACTTCACCAATTGCTGGGCGCCTACCTGCTCGGCGGACTCGAGCCCGCCGAGGCCCGGGTTTTCGAGGAGCATTTGGCAAGCTGCGCTGATTGCCGGCTCGAGCTGGGGGAACTGGAGAGCCTCCCGGCCCTCCTCGACGCCGTCCCCGTGCCCGACGCCGTCGCGCTCGCCGCCGGGCGCCCCGCCGTCGAGCCTTCCGCCGCTGCCCCTTCCGACGCGCGCTCACTTATAGGGGCTTTTTCGGAAAGGCTCCCGCAGCCGATTCTCCTGAAAATGGCAGCACGGCGACGGAAATCCCGACGGCGGTGGACGGCTCTGGTGGGTGCCGTCGCCGCGGCCTGCCTTGGGGTGGGCATATTGGCGGGTCCCGTGTTGAACCAGCCACCCAAGCCGGACGCCAGCTACTCCGTGCAGACGGACAATGGCCTGCAGCTCACCGTGGGGCTCGTCAGGAAGGCGTGGGGGACCGAGCTTCAGCTGGAAGGGCACAGCATGCCGCCGCAAGGCACGATGTACCTGTGGGTCAAGGGCCGCGACGGCACGGAGGAAATGGCCTGCGGATGGACCGCGACATCCAGCGGCCACATCAAGGTCACGGGTGCGACGCCGGTCCAGCTCGCCGGGATTTCGGGCGTGGAACTGCGCGATGACAACCAAAAGACGGTCGCGGTGATTTCGGTCCCGGGGAGCTAGGGGTTTCCGGGACCTATGCGGTCGGCGGCTACGCGGATGCCCGGTCAGCGGTCGGCGGCTACGCGGATGCAGCTTGGCTGGCCTCAGGATCTGGCAGATCGTTTCGCTCCCAGGCGGGCATGTCCAGTCGGTTGAAACTGTAGAGATGGATTCCCGAGACACCATCCGGGTGCGCCATGAGCTCGGAAACCAGGCCTTCCGGTGAGTACTTGTCCCCGCCTAGGAGCTTGCGGGCAAGGGTTCCTTTATTGCTGAGGAACTTCAGGGACGTCCCGACGCCGATCTGGGCTGCCAGGGCCAGCAGTTTTGTCCGGGGAACGGCCCCGGCCACCCCTGCCCACACCGGCAGCTCGACGCCTTCCCGGCGCAGGAGTGCCGCGTAATCGAGGACCTTTGGGGCGGAGAAGCACATTTGCGTGACAACGTGCGTGGCCAGGTGTTGTTTGGCCAGCAGGGCGTCGAGCAAGTCCAGCCCGCTCACGGAAGGATGCCCCTCGGGGTAACCGGCGATGCCCGCTGTGATGCTGCCGCCGGAGTACTCTGCGATGTCTGCCAAGAGGGGAAGGGTTGATCGATAGGGGCCGGCACCAAGAGGTCCGTCTCCGCCGATGGCGAAGACTTCCGTGATCCCGGCGGTTTCGCAGTCCCGGAGGATGCCGGAAAGCTGCGCCCGGTGCTCCAGCCCGCGTGCCGAGAGGTGCGGAATCACGTTGTAGCCGAGGAGGCTGAGCTTGATGGAAGCCTCCATGGTCCGCGCGATGCCGTGGTGGGGCAGGCAGGTAACGGTGAGCGTTGTGGAAAGCGGCACAGCGGCCTGGACTTTCTCAACGATTCCGTCTGAGGGGATGATTTCAATCCGGGTGGGGAACATGCTGGCTCCTTGCGGATCAGGCCGTCGCGTGGTGTGCGAGGAGGGTGCGGGCTTCCTGGCGGGTGGTGCCGGAGTCCTGGATGCCTTCGGCGATGTGGGCCAGGTGCGTGGGGATTTCGCGGCCTTTTTTGCGCATCGCGGTGGCCCAGAGTCGTCCGGCGCGGTAGGAGGAGCG
>NZ_JBFTOG010000074.1:0-4146 GCF_056397865.1 Arthrobacter sp. 05L417 | reverse complement strand
CACCCGGGAGGGTGTGGGAGAGTAGGACACCGCCGGACAACCATTCACGTTCAGGCCCCGACACACGTCGGGGCCTGAACCATTTAAACCCACCCACCCGCACGCGAGCCGGCGTCCCGAAACCCCCGCTCACGTATGGCCCGGTTTCCGGCAAACCCCCGCTCACGTATCAGCGGTTGTGGGCAAACCCCCGATCACATATGCGCCGCACCGGCACGCAGCCACACCCGCAGCGCCCGGCAGCCTTGAGCGGGCGTCCGGCCCCCCATAGGTGAGCGGGCGTCCGGCCGGGACCCGGCATACGTGAGCGAGCGTTCAACGAAAACCCGGCATAAGAGAGCCGGCGTCCGGGTCACCCAACCCCCGCTCACATATCAACGGTCATGACCAGACCCCCGCTCACATATCAACGGTCATGACCAAACCCCCGCTCACATATCAGCGGTCCCGGGCAAGCCCTCGCTCACCCACGGACCCCTCCGAGATACCGACTCGCGTCGACCCGTACAATGTCAGGATGAGTAGCATGCAACAGGTTACTCCCGGAGTGTCGCTGACAGCGCAGGCCACCGATATGCTGCGGGCGGCAATCACGTCCGGCGAGATGACACCCGGGGAGCACTATTCCGCGATCGGACTAGCCGAGAGACTCGGTGTGTCCAGGACACCGGTGCGTGAGGCCCTGCAGCTGCTCGAAAAGGAGGGCATTGTCCGGATCGAGAAGAACCGCGGCGTCCGGGTGCTGCAGATTTCACTTGATGAGATTGTCCAGATCTTCCAGATCCGAATTATTCTTGAGCCCCCCGCAGCGGCTCGGGCCGCCGAGGTTGTCACTAAGGATGACCTTGAGCATTTCCGGGTGCTGCACGGGCGCATCCTGGACGCTGCAGCTGGCGAAGATGGTCCCGGCACCCTGCAGGCGGACAAGGAATTCCACTTGTTTCTCATGGGCTTGGCGGGCAACCCCCGGCTAATGGCGCTGGACGGCGAGCTCCGCAATCTCGTTCTCGCGCAAGGGTTGGTGACCATCCCTTCAATCCGAAGCAGCCAGGACCTGGCCGACGACCGTCGAGGCATTCTCGAAGCATTGGAGCGGCAGGATCCCCGGGCTGCATCTGTAGCGGTTCGAGAGCATGTCACCCGTACCGCCCGGCTTCTCATTACAGGCGTTTGCGCGAAGACGCCTGGACTGTCCGCCGACGCGTATCTGGCGAAGTTGGATCAGCTCACGAAATTTAGCGGCTGACTCCGTTTCAACGAAAAATTGTTTACAAGCCGAAGACATTCCCTTACTGTTGCATGCAACATACAACCGTCAAAGGAGATGCCTGGTGGGATCCACAGAAGGTGGTCTGAGCGGTTTGCCGCAGCCCTTGGCTGGTATACGGATCGCAGACTTTTCGCGGGTTCTAGCCGGACCGTTGTGTTCCATGATGTTGGCCGACTACGGCGCCGAGGTCATTAAGATCGAGGGTCCTGCCGGCGACGATACCCGGGCGTGGATCCCGCCCGTGGAGGCAGATGGGACCGGCACATATTTTTCAAGCGTCAATCGCAACAAGAGATCGGTGGTCGCCGATCTCAAGTCCGATGACGGGTTGAGCTATGCACGCGCCCTCGTGGCCGGCTGCGACGTCGTCATCGAAAACTTCCGTCCTGGCGTCATGGCGAAATTCGGCTTGGACTATCAGACCGTCTCCGAGAGCCGGCCGGACATCGTCTACTGTTCTATCTCGGGCTTCGGGGCTGGCGCCGGTGTGGATTTGCCAGGCTACGACCTGCTGGTGCAGGCGCTTGGCGGTCTGATGAGCATCCCTGGCCACCCGGACGGAGAACCCAGCAAGGTCGGGGTTGCCCTGGTAGACGTCCTCACCGGACAGAATGCCCTGGCGGGGATCTTGATGGCGCTGCGGGTGCGCGATGCTACGGGGACCGGCCAGCAGGTGCAGATAAATCTCCTCTCCTCGCTCCTGGCAGCATTGGTCAACCAGGGCACGGCTACCTTGGCCACGGGCTTTTCGCCCGCCAGGCTCGGTAATGCACACCCCAGCATCGCCCCTTATGAGACATTTCGCACTGGCGGCGGCACGCTCGCCATCGCGGTCGGAAACGATCGGCAATTTGCTGCGCTTGCGTCAGTTCTGGGACTAGGGGGTTTGCCAGAGCAAGCGAGATTTCTTACTAACGAACGCCGAGTAGCCTCCCGTGAGGAGCTTCGGATTGTGATCGAGACTGCGCTCGATGCTGACACTGCTGCGAATTGGCAACGGAAGTTGCTCGATGCAGGAGTTCCTGCGGGCAGGGTCAACAGCGTCGGCGACGCTTTCGAGCTGGCTGAGAGCCTTGGGCTGGAACCGTCAATCGTTGTCACCGATCCCGCTACCGGCCGGGAGTCCCGCCAGTTGACCAACCCGATCCGATTGTCTGCGACGGCACCGAGCTACCGGCAAGTTCCCCCGGCCCCTGGCGAGCATCAAGGATCCACATTCGCAGTCCGATCCCCAAACACTTCCGCGAAAGGCGCATAAATGTCCGATATCAGCGATCTGATTGATTTTGACTCCCTCCTTAGCGTGGATGAACGTGCGCTGCGCGATTCGGTGCGCGCCTTTGTGGATTGCGAAATCAAGCCGCACATCGCAACCTGGTATGAAAAGGCGGTTTTCCCGCTGGAACTTGTTCCAGAACTGGCAAAAATGGGCCTACTCGGCATGCACCTGACAGGTTACGGCTGCGCTGGCCGATCCGCCGTCGAGTATGGCCTGGCCGGAGCGGAACTTGAGGCCGGCGATTCCGGACTGCGCACTTTCGTCTCGGTGCAGGGCTCACTGGCGATGAGCGCCATCTACAAGCACGGTTCGGATGAACAGAAAGCCGAATGGCTGCCGGCGATGGCTGCGGGGGAAGCGATCGGGTGCTTCGGGCTGACAGAACCCGCCGCCGGATCGGATCCGGGTGGCATGACTACCTTTGCGCACCGCGATGGAGACGACTGGATCCTCAACGGATCAAAACGCTGGATCGGCCTAGCGTCAGCGGCCAAAGTCGCCATCATCTGGGCACAGACCGACGGCGGCGTCCGCGGCTTTGTTGTCCCAACCGAGACACCTGGATTCACGGCGATGCCGATCGCGCCGAAGCTCTCCATGCGAGCGTCCATCCAATGCGACATCGAATTGTCCGATGTGCGACTACCCGAGAGTGCAGTGCTGCCAAACGTCGTCGGGCTCAAGGGCCCCTTCTCATGCCTGAACGAAGCCCGCTACGGGATCATCTGGGGCGCCATGGGCGCTGCGCGCGATGCGTTCGAGGTAGCCCTCGATTACTCCAAGGAACGCCTGCAATTTGGCAAACCGCTGGCCGGTTACCAGCTGACCCAGCAGAAGTTGGTTGATATGGCTCTGGAGATCAATAAGGGATTCCTTCTTGCCCTACACCTTGGGCGCAAGAAGGACGCCGGTACCTTGCAATCGGATCAGATTTCGGTGGGCAAACTGAACAACTGCCGCGAGGCCATCAAAATTGCGCGCGAAGCAAGGACGATCCTCGGCGGAAACGGAATCACGTTGGACCACTCGCCCTTGCGGCATGCCAACAACCTGGAGTCCGTTCGCACGTATGAAGGCACCGACGAAGTCCATGCGCTCATCTTGGGACGCAAGCTCAGCGGTATCGCCGCCTTCCGTTAGACGGGCCCGACGGCGGAAGCCGCGTTCCGTCGTCGACGTCGCCGCGGCGGCCCGGACAGGCCCTGTCGCTCAGCTTGAGCCTAAGGGAAATAGGGGGCGGCGGTGCTGGATTTGCGCAGTGTACGGAAGCCGTGTAATGTCTTCTAAGTCGCCGCGAGGGAGACAGCCTAGAGCTGGGAACCACGGGTGGCCAACCCCTTCGAATTGAGCCTGAAACGGCTGGTGCTTTGTGCGCCGCAATTCGAGGGAATTCGAATTGTCACCCTGAAATCGATTGAGAAATTGATTTGCAAAGCGGTGGTGGTTCGGGTAAGTTTGGAAAGTTGCTCCGGAGCGATCCTGGACCCTTTGGTGGGTGTGGGTGGTGCCGGGTGTGTCTGTTGTTTGAGAACTCAATAGTGTGCCAAGTTTGTTGATACCGATTTATTTTAATTGGTTGATTTTGCCGGGCCTTGTC
>NZ_JBFTOG010000073.1:0-4369 GCF_056397865.1 Arthrobacter sp. 05L417 | reverse complement strand
GATCGCCGATTTCCTCCAGACCTTCGGCCCACTCTTCTACGTCCGCCACACAAATATCATCACTCACCACCAACGATTAACAGGCCCCAAGCGGAAAGTCCGATTAAACCGCCGACGCAGCCAAGACTAAACGCGACTGTAGTACTAGGCAGCGCCACTCCCCTTTCGTTGAGACCCGCCGACCCTGAGACGCAGACCTGCTAAGACCCCGACCTGTTAAGACCCTGATCTGTTAAGACCCCGACGCTCGCTCACTTTTAGGCCCCTTCCGGCCGACGCTCGCTCAGATCATCTGAGCGAGCGTCGCCGCTTTTGGCCGCATATGTGAGCGAGCGTCCCTTCTTGAGCCGCGGGATCTCGGCTCGTTCAACCACTTGGGCCTCCACGACGCTCGCTCACTTTTGGGCCGTTTCCGGCAGACGCTCGCTCAGATGATCCACTCCGCACCAAAATTGTTTGGTCAAACCACTTGCGTCAGGGCGTCTCCCCGTCCATACTAAATGAACGTCATTCATTTAGTGACTCCCGTCTCACCGGAGAACAGCCATCATGATCTGCACCACCTACCCGGGCGCCCCAACCTCCGCCGCCCGCCATCAGCTTCGATGACCCCACAGACGGCTTTCACTGCATCACCCAGCAACAACCTTCGGCCCATCTAGAAAGAGCCAAGCACATGACTCAAATAACCCGCCCAAGCGCCAGGAAAACCGTGGAGGCCCACGATCCGGCCGGCACCGAACACGGCATTAGCGGCAAAGGACTCAAGACGGGGCAGCTGGGGCTCCTCGCCGTCGTCGTCCTTGGTATTTCCTCCGTGGCACCCGCCTACAGCCTGACCAGCTCACTGGGCCCGGCGGTCAACGCGGTGGGCCTGCAGTTGCCTGCGATCTTCATCGTCGCCTTCATCCCGATGATCCTCGTGGCGTTCGCCTACCGGGAGCTCAACGCAGACTCCCCCGACAGCGGCACCACCTTCACGTGGGCCACCAAGGCATTCGGCCCGTTCATCGGCTGGATGGGCGGCTGGGGTCTGCTGGCGGCGAACATCATCGTCCTGTCCAACTTGGCAGGCGTCGCGGTGGACTTCTTCTACCTGTTCCTCGCCCAGGTTTTCGGCAATCCCGATCTAGCCGACCTCACCTCCAACAAGGCTTTGAACATCGCCACGTGCCTGGCTTTCGTGGCACTGGCCGTCTGGGTCAGCTACCGGGGCCTGCACGCCACCAAACTGGTGCAGTACGCCATGGTCGGGTTCCAGGTTGTGGTGTTGGGCGTCTTCGTTGTCATGGCCCTCACCCATGCTTCCTCCGGCGACACTCCCACGGCCATTGCCTTTAGCTGGGACTGGTTCGACCCCACGAAGATCAGCAGCTTCGAGCAGTTCGCTGCAGGCATGTCCCTGGCGGTCTTCGTCTACTGGGGCTGGGACGTTTGCCTGACGGTCAATGAGGAGACCAAGGGCGGCAAGGGTACCGCCGGCAAGGCCGGCACCACCACGGCGATTGCCGTGTTGGGACTCTACGTCGCGGTGATCGTGGCCACCATGATGGTTGCCGGTATTGGCGGCGATGGGATCGGGTTGAACAACCCGGACAACCAGTCGAACATCTTCGCGGCACTGGCTTCACCTGTCATGGGTCCCTTGGCCATCCTGATGTCCCTGGCTGTACTCGCGGGCACTGCGTCATCCCTGCAGTCCACCATGGCCTCCCCCGCCCGAAGCCTTCTCGCCATGGGTCACTACGGCGCCCTGCCACAGAAGTTCTCCACCGTGAGCAAGCGCTTCGGTTCCCCGGGATACGCCACCATCGTTGCCGGCGCGATCTCCGGCGGGTTCTACGCCATCATGAAGGTGGTCAGCGAGAACGTCCTCAACGACACCATCCTGGCCCTGGGCTTGATGATCTGCTTCTACTACGGAATGACCGCCTTTGCCTGCGCTTGGTACTTCCGGCACAGCGTGTTCAGCAGCGTCCGCAACTTCTTCATGCGCCTGCTCTTCCCGGTGATCGGCGGCGTAGTTCTGACGCTGGTCTTCATCCAGACGGCAGTGGACAGCTGGTCGCCGGACTTCGGCAGCGGTTCCGAGATCTTCGGCGTCGGCCTCGTTTTCATCATCGGAGTGGGCATTCTGGTCCTCGGCGCGGTGGTCATGGTGATCATGGCCCGCGTCAGGCCCGGCTTCTTCCGCGGCGAAACCCTCCGCAAGGACACGCCGGCCCTCGTAGTACCCGAGTAAGCCTCAGCGTGGCAGAAGCCCTGTTCCGGATCACCCGGAGCAGGGCTTCCGTTGTGGTTGCGTCACCACATGTGCGCGACGTCGATCACCAGCCGCGATCCCGTTCCCGGACCGGCCAGCGTGAAGACCCTGAAGGGGAGCCGGGCGCGGACGCCCAGGCCAAGGCTGGTGTATCCCTCGAAGCTGCCCGCGAAGGCCACCTGCCGGAAGGTCTTGTAGTCCGAGACGTTCGTCAGTTCGTTCTTGTCGGCCGGGTTGTACGTGGCATTGCCGCTGGAGTTGTACGCGGGGGCGTTAATCGTCACTTGCAGGAACGCATTGCCCCTCAGCTCGACGGGAAGCCCCGAGCCGTCGTGCAGTACTTGTGGAACGTAGCGGATTGAATAGCCGGCAACGGCGCCGTTCAGGTCGATTACCAGACGGTCAAAGCAGGGTTGCTGGCCCGTCCTGACATTGACCACTTGCGCCTGGGTTAGCGCCGGGTTGGACTTCGCCAACGATCCCCAGACGATTCCGCAATACGGGGCCGCGGACGCCGCCGCCGGAGCCACGAGACCAAGCCCGGCGGCCACTGCCAACGCCGCCAACCAAGCGTAAAACCTTCTCACTTTGGCCCACTCCCCTTGAATACTTGAGCGATCCGATACCTCAAGCGTAAGAGCGTCAGGGGCCGTTCAGGAGCTTCGTATCCGCTTCGGCGCCCAACTGTTAATGAACCTCGCGAAGGGTCACGGGGACGTGATTCAGCGGCCAGGTTTCCGTGGTTTTCCGGGGTTTCAGCGCGGTTTCGCGCCTCTGTTCGTTATCACCGATAACGACGCCGGAGCGGTGCCTCGTCTGCGGCTCGCGCCGTGCAGGTGCGCACAAGCCAAGCGGCCGTGCAATCGGCGTCTTGGTCGGCCTGCGTGGGCGTGGTCCGGGTCTCGGTGGCGGACTCGACTACGGATCGCCGATGACGACGGCGGATAACAGCCGGTCGGCAGCACCCGGACGAAACCGAGGGCTACCTGGCGGCTGGCCAATGGATGGGCTAGCGCGGTTCGGCGTCTTGGCCTCGGCCAAGGTTCCGCCGGTTCGACTGCTCCCCACGGATGGCCTGTCCGCTGTAGTTCCTCAAATTTTTCCTAAGCTCTTTCGATTGGACGGGTCTTTTCGGCCTAATAATGTCGTAGGTCCCTGAAATGCTTTGGTTATGGCAGGAAATCGGGGAACCCAGCTGATCGGAGCGGGCGCGCCGTCCTGCAGCGCGGACCCTGGGGCTGTCCCCGGTGTCGCTGTCGCGGGCGTCCGAGTGCAGGATCTGATCGACGCCGTGAGATCGCTTCGGCCACGCTCCGAAAGTACTGAACTGATCAACCAGTTGCGTGCCCTGGAGGATTTGAAGTCCGCGGCCGCCGCTGCCCAGGCCCGGATCGCGGTCGCGTTCGATGCCGCCCAACGCAGCGCCGACGCAGCGGCAGGTGTTCCGGCCGACGAACGCGGCCGCGGCGTCGGAGCCCAGATTGCGTTGGCCCGGCGGGAATCCCCCGCCCGAGGCTCCCGGCTCCACGGACTCGCCAAAGCCCTCGCCACCGAAATGCCGCACACCCTCGCCGCCCTGGACACCGGCCGGCTCAACGAATGGCGCGCAACCCTTTTGGTCAAGGAAACAGCCTGCCTGTCCTCCGAAGACCGCTGCGCGGTGGACGAGGAACTCGCCGCCGACACCGGAACCTTCGACGGCGCCGGAGACCGGACGATCATCTCCATCGCCCGGGCCGCGGCCTACCGTCGGGACCCCGGCACGGTCACGCAACGCGCCAGCCACGCCGCCACCGAACGGCACGTGAGCCTGCGCCCGGCACCGGACACCATGACATACCTGACCGCGCTCCTTCCCGTCGCCCAGGGCGTGGCCGTTCACGCGGCCCTGACCCGGCACGCCGACACCCTCCGCAATACAGGGGACACACGCACCCGGGGCCAGATCATGGCCGACGCGCTCGTCGAACGCACCACCGGCACCCCCGCAGGGATCAGCGGTGTTGAGGTCCAGCTCGTCATGACCGACAGGACACTCTTCCAGGGCGACAGCGAACCCGCCCGGCTCCCCGGCTACGGCATCGTCCCCGCCGGCTGGGCACGGAC
>NZ_JBFTOG010000072.1:0-4960 GCF_056397865.1 Arthrobacter sp. 05L417 | reverse complement strand
GCAATCTGCGCCAGCGGCGCCTCGCCCTTGCGGGCCACATCAATAACATCCTGGCGGAACTCCGCCCCATAAGCCGTCGGCATGGTCAACATCCTTCCACGAGCACCAGCTCGCTAGGTCAAGGAGTCAACAAAACCGGGGGCAGTCCCCCCGGTCTACCCCGTTGACCGGGACCAGCCAGACCTCGACCACGACCTACACCCACGGCGACACTACTCACCCGGGCGATGTCACCGCCGTCACGGACCCGGACGGACACACCACCGACTACGCTTATGACGCTGCCGGGAACCGCACTTCCACCACCGATCCTGGTGGGAACATTGCCAGAGCCACTTTCGACCCGGTCGGCAGGATCCTGACCACCACGACCGCGCGTGGAAACACGACCAGCTACGCCTACGACGCCGACGGGCGCCCGGTCACCGTCACCGACCCGCTGAACAACACCACCAGCTACGGCTACGACGCCGTCGGGAACCGCACCACGGTCACCGACGCGCAAAATCACACCACGACCACCGCCTACGATCCCAACGGGCACGTAATCTCCCAAACGAGTCCTGACGGAAGCGTCACCACCACAGCAAACGACCCCGACGGCAATCCCACGATCGTCACCGACCCGGCCGGTCACGCAACCACCTACGCCTACGATCCCCTCGGACGTATCATCTCCGCCAGCGATCCCCTCAATCGTGCGACGACGTACGGCTACGACGCCGCCGGCCATGTCACATCCATAACAGATGCATCCGGACGCACGACCAGCAACACCTACGATCCGGCCGGCGACAAAACCGGAACAAGCTACTCCGGCGGGGCCACCCCATCCGCGACCTTTACCTACACAGCCACCGGTAAGCGTGCCACGATGACCGACGGGACCGGAACCACCACCAACAGTTACGACTCCCTTGGCAGGCTCACCTCCTCCACCAACGGCGCCGGACAGGCCATTGGATACACCTACGACCTCGCCGGGCACCTCACCGCACTGGCATACCCGAACGGGCAAACCGCCACGCGCGCCTATGACACAGCCGGGCACCTCACCGGGATCACGGACTGGCTAGGGCACACCACAGCCTTCACGCCTGACGCGGACGGCAACACGACGAGCACCGTCTACGGCAACGGCGTCACCGCCGCGACAACGTTCGACGGGGCCGGACAGGTTGCTGCCATCACGGACACCGGCCCCGGAAGCACTGCCTTGGGGTCCTTCACCTACACCCGCAACAACACCGGCGCCCTGACCTCCACCACGACTACCGGGATCACCCAGCCAGCCGAAAACTACAGCTACACCAGCCGGGACCAGCTCGCCGGCGTGAACACCAGCGCCTACACCTACGACCCCACAGGCAACGCCACCACCCTTGGCTCAGGGGCGACCCTGACCTACGACGCGGCCAGCCAACCCGCCAGCTACACCCTGGCCGGAACCACCACAACCATTAGCTACGACGCCCAGGGCAACCGGCTCACCGGTCCCGGACCCGCTGGATCCACCGCGGCCTACACCTGGGACCAGGCCAACCGGCTTACCCGAGCCAG
Organism: Arthrobacter sp. 05L417; assembly: GCF_056397865.1. Classification (NCBI taxonomy): domain Bacteria; kingdom Bacillati; phylum Actinomycetota; class Actinomycetes; order Micrococcales; family Micrococcaceae; genus Arthrobacter; species Arthrobacter sp. 05L417. The sequence goes on along the minus strand of NZ_JBFTOG010000072.1, from coordinate 3,400 downwards.
CGGCACCAGTTTCGCGTACAACGCCGAGGGCCTCCGCGCCAGCCGCGTCCCCGCCTCCGGCCCAGCTCAGCACTACGCCTGGGACACCCGGGCAGGGGTACCGCTGATGCTCACCGACGGGACCACCAGCTACCTCTACGACGACGCCGGCAACCCCGTCGAGCAAATCGACCCCACCGGAACCGCACTGTACTACCAGCATGACCAATACAACTCGACCAGGCTCCTAACCGACAGCAACGGCACCGTGGCCGCCAGCTACGCCTACGACGCCAACGGCAACCCCAGCCAAAAAACCGGGACAGCCGACACCCCACTGCGCTGGAACGCCCAGACCCAGGACACCGACACCGGCCTCTACTACCTCCGCGCCCGCTACTATGACCCAATGACGGCACAATTCCTCAGTGTCGACCCCCTCGCCGCCATCACCAATGCAATCTACGCATACGCCAACAACAACCCGCTCAACGCATCGGACCGCTTGGGCCTCTGGAGCTGGAACCCTTTCGAATGGTCACGCCAGGAATGGGACACGGTAGGGGCAGTTGCGGGTGTGATTGCCCTAGCCGCGACAATCGCAACCGTCACAGTGGCAACAGGGGGAACAGCTGCTCTCGTCTTAGGGGACTGTCCGATAAACGGTGTGTGGGTCCGGCCGGTTTTCATTAGTGAATGGTTCTTTCGAACCGGCCGGCGAAGGTAATCGCGAACGCGTTCAGCGCAGGCTTCCACCTCATGACCCAGCGTGCCCGACCGCCGCCGGTGGGATCAAGGGACCTGGTGACCAGATACAGGCATTTCAGGGCGGCGGCCTCGTTTGGAAAGTGCCCGCGGGCCCTCACTGCCCTGCGGTAGCGGGCGTTGATCGACTCGATCGCGTTTGTTGTGCAGATCACCCGCCTGATCTCCACGTCGTACTCCAGGAACGGCACGAACTCAGCCCATGAGGACTCCCAGAGCCGCACGATGGCCGGGTATCGCTGGCCCCACTCGGCCGTGAACTCGGCGAACCGGTCCTTCGCCGCTTGCTCGGACGGGGCCGTGTAGACCGGCTTGAGCGCCTTGACGATCCCGTCGCGGTGCTGGCGGCCGGCGTAGCGGAAGCTGTTGCGGATCAGGTGCACGATGCACTGCTGCACCACCGTTCGCTCCCACGTGGTCGTGATCGCCTCCGGCAGGCCCTTGAGCCCGTCGCAGACAGCGATCAACACATCTTCGACGCCCCGGTTCTTCAGCTCGGAGAATACCTGCAGCCAGAACCGGGCACCCTCGCCGCCGTCGCCGGCCCAGAGCCCCAGGATCTCCCGCTCCCCGTTCACGGTGACGCCCATGACGACGTAGAACGGGGTGTTGCGCACCTGCCCGTCACGGACCTTGACCACGGCCGCGTCGACGAAGAGCACCGGATAGATCGGATCCAATGGTCGGGCCGACCATTCGGCCAGTTCTCCGGCGACTTTCTCCGTGATGCGGCTGATGGTGTCTTTGGAGACCTTGGCCCCGTAGACCTCCTCGAAGTGCGCGGCGATTTCCCCGGTGGTCAGCCCCCGGGCGGAGAGCGAGAGCACGATCTGGTCGATCCCGTCCAGGCGCCGTTTCCGCTTGGGCACGATCACCGGCTCGAACGAGCCGTCCCGATCCCGGGGCACCTCGATCTCGACCGGGCCGATCTCGGTCAGCACGGTCTTGGGCCGGGTGCCGTTGCGCATGTTGGCTGCGATCGGCGTCTGGCCGTGCTCGTGCCCGAGGTGCTCGGTCAGTTCCGCTTCCAGAGCGGTTTCCAGCACGTTCCTGGTGAGCTGGTTCAGCAGCCCGCCCGGGCCAACCAGGCTCACGCCCTGTTCCTTGGCCTGCGCGAGCAGCCGCTCCGCAAGCTCCTTCTGATCGATGATCTCTCCCGTCACAGGATCGATCATCACCCCTTCCATCTCGGTCGTGGATTCTGACACGGCCGTCTCCTTTCGGATCAGGCCGGAGCCACACACCGTTATTCAGACAGTCCCCGTCTTAGGAGTGGTCGCGACATCGGCTACCGTTGTGAATGCCGGCATCGCCGGGACAGAAGCGGGCTTCGACTGCGTGGGCGGACGCACCGCTGATTGCCTCACCGGGATCTTGAACACTGGGCTATCACTGTTTGGATTCAGAGCTGGCGGCATCCTTAGGGGAACTGCGTGGACAGCCCGCCATGTGGCCGCCTCTGCGAGATCTGAAGCTCGACTGATCTGGGGTGCGGCCAACTTCGCTGGCCCATCGAACGACGCCCTCAATTACTACAGGAATTACTGCCAATGAACGTGATCGTTGTGATCTTCGGCGTTCTGCTGGGTTTGTCTGCTGGCTATTGGGGTCGCTACCGGTTCCCAATAGTGCGCCGCGGTTCACGTCTCGATGAGAGACTAGGGCAGCTCAACCTGGTCTGCATTGCGTCCCAAGGCCTAGTTGCCGTGGCTTTGGCGTTCTCAACGAACATGGCTGGAATCCCTGCGCTTGCATTCGCAGCAAGTGGACTATTGCTCGGCTCGGTCCCACTTTATTTCGCCAAAAGGAAGGACCCGCGCTTGGCCGGAGGTCACGGCGAAGGCAACCATGTGAACGAAGAGAGAACCCTTAGCCTGACGTCAAGATGGCCACATAGTGTCGTCTACACCGTAGGTTACGTTTCTCTCTTTGCTTACATCGTGTCCTTAGGGCTTACGTCCCGATAACGGGTGCGGCACACCACAGAGGTTGCCGGCCTGCAGACACGCTGCGATGCGTGTCTGCAGGCCCACCCAACACCCATCAAAAAGAAAGAACAGATGACATGACAAATGTTCCCCGGCCTCCCCAGAAGCGCTGGCCGTCCGATGCCCCGCAGATACGCAATCAGTATGCGCCGGTCCAGGCCCGGGCACCGTTCAGCAAGGCCGCCATCACGGGTTTCATCATCAGTTGCGTCGGACTTTTCGTCTTTGCCATGGCCGGTCCGCTCGGCACCGCCATCTCGGGCATCGGGTTCCGGCGTGCCAGGGACCACGGCTTGCGTGGGCGCGGGCTCGCCATTGCGGGCATGATCATCGGCATCGTCGATTTTGCGTTCTACCTCGTCACCCGGTTCCTGATTCATCCGTGAGGCAGCAAAATCCGGCTGCCCTCGCTGCGGTAACCCGCTGCCATGGCGACGGCTCCCGTTCGATGATCCAGCCGACCGCATGCCTGTCCGCATAGGGCGTACCCATTCTTGTCACCTGGCGTTGATACAGTAAGGGACTGCCCCGGCTTTTGTTGACTCGGGGTCTTAGGCCGCTGTGAGCGCGGTCCGGTTGATTGTTTCATATTCGATTGGCGTGAGTTTTCCCAGCCGTCTTTGCCGTCGCCGGCGGTGGTAGGTCCTTTCGATCCAGGTCGTGATGGC
>NZ_JBFTOG010000071.1:0-5495 GCF_056397865.1 Arthrobacter sp. 05L417 | reverse complement strand
GTCGTTGAGCATCTTCTGGCCCTGCCGGACCTTGGCGATGACCTGCTCAGGGGTATGTCTGCGTGCCATGATTCGTGAATTTCCTCCTGCGTCCATTCTCGGACACGAAACTCACACAAACACTGGACTACTCTCCGGGGACCCAACCAACACCGGCCATGCCAAGGCATACGCCCAACGCAACAGCATCGGAATGCATCATGAGAGCCTTGACGAGCTTCTTTTGGATAATTCGATCGATGCCGTCTACATCTCCAGCCGAAACCAGCATCACTGTCGACAAACAATCGCCGCGGCCAGGGCCGGAAAGCATGTCCTGTGTGAGAAGCCCGTCGCAACGACGCTCGACGAGGCACAAGCCATGGTGGAGGCCTGCCGCGTCCACAACGTGGTCCTGGCCGTCAACCACCATCTCCCGGCGGCCGGGACCCATCAAACTATTCGTGCGCTCGTCGCTTCAGGCTCCATTGGGCGACCATTGAGCGTTAACGTCCGGCATTCGACCCTCCTTCCCGAACGCCTTCGCGGGTGGCGGCTTGAAAAGTCTCCAGGCGCCGGCGTCGTCATGGATCTGTCCTGTCACAACGCTTCAGTCGTCAATCCGCTACTGGGCGGTCGCCCGCTCGATGTTATCGCTTCCACCCTGTCGCAAAGTGATTGGGCTTCGGGTGTGGATGACGCTTCCAGCGCGTCCATCCGATACCACGATGACATTTTGGTCGACTTCCAAGATTCGTTCACGATGCCCTTCACGGCTTCCTACATCCAGATCAATGGTGACCAGGGCAGCATCCTTGGTCATGACGTCATGACTCCTGAGCCGAAAGGTTCGATCACTCTCACGGATGGCTCCGGCACGAGAGAGATTTCAGTTACCGACCGTCGCCATACGTACGACATCACGCTCGAACGCTTCCGATCAGCGGTACGCGAGGGGGCGCGGCCAGTTGTCGATGGCGTGGACGCCGCAAACGCATTGTCTGTCAGCCTCTCGATCCTGGAAGCAGATAGAACGGGCGAAAGACAGCTGATTGAATTCATAGACCGCTAGTTAGAGGCCGTGCTTGCTGAATCTGGACATGCACGCCAGGCCGACGGCAGCGACGACGGCGAACAACGCAGGCAGCAGGAACACGAGGGGGAGTCCGATGGTGGCGACTCCGAGCCCGCCCGCGAGCCCACCCATCGCCGAGCTTACAGCGGCGGAGCTCATGAAGATCGCCGAAGCCGTGGCCACCGCTGCGGGCAGCAGTCGCTGCGCCACGACGATGCCCAATGCCGCGAATACTCCCCAAACCCCTCCCATGAGGATCTGGCCCGCGAAGAGTCCGAGGGCGGTGCCGGTCGCGCCGAAGCAGATGTTCGCGGCGACGCCGAATCCCGCTGCCAGGATCATCAGCCGTATCATCCCGGTCCTCCTGGCAACAAGGACAGCCACGGGCATTAGTACGAGTTCCACGAGTGGCTGGACTCCGATAATCGCGCCGCCAAGCGCAGGCGTCAGTCGGAGCTGTTCGTTCATGTAGATCGGAAGGTAGGCGTACTTGATCGACTCACCGGCGTACACGCACATGTAGAGCGCAGTGAACATGAGCAAGGGGGCCATCTGTCGGAGCCCGGGCTTTGCGGTGGGTGCAGGTAGGCTCTCCGCCCGCCGGCCGACGCGAGTGCGGCGAGGTGCTGATGCCCTCAACGTCATGAACGGCACGATTTGGGCGAGAGTGCATAAAGCGGTCGCGAAAAGCATCGCCCGAGGGCCGGCATTTGCGGCCAGGAACGACCCCGCGGCCGGCCCGATCACCCAGCCGCCGGTCAGCGCCATACGCACTATGGCGACCACACCATCATTTCCCGCCTTCGGGCGCGCACTGATCTCGTCGTGAAGGGCTGCGAACACCTGCGATGTGGCGGCACCTGCAAACCCGAGGACGAGGGCACTTACGACGAACGGCATCCACAGCTGGGTGGAGAATGCGATTCCGGACCAGCCCAGGAAGCCGGCGACAGCGCACGCGCGAAACAGGCCAAGGCGACGGCCCGTCCGGTCAGAGCGTGCGCCAACCAGGTATCCCGCCAGTGGTGCTGTGAGGCTAGTCAGGTAGTAGAGCCCGGCAACAGTGAGGGACGCGTGGAGCTCATTGACGAGGAACGAGGCGATCTGGGGTGCCGCCGCAGAGAACCCGAGGCCTGACAGGAACATCGCAACTGTTGCCCCCCGGTAAAGGGGAGTTTCGAGGACGAGCCGGAGCGGAGACCTCCGCACCGCCGTCGAGCCAGTAAGGACGGGGTCGGCGTCTTCGACAGCCTTCGGTGCGGTCATTCGGGGATCACAGTGCTTTCTAAGCGGCCGGGTGCGCGGGTCCGTCGATCGATCAACCCGAATTCTTCCACTGTAAGAATAAAGGACACGGGCGCACAGGGAAACCGGGTCACGGCAGTATTCGCCGAAAATCGGGCGGATATCACTGAATAGCCCTCCTACTTTCCCCGAGGATTGCGGGAAATAGGTGATTCGATGTTCGTTCGCACCCCGAAACGGTTACATGAAACAATGGGGGCATGAGTGTTAAGGATCGGGTACGTGAGCACAGGCGCCGGATGCGTGAGGCGGGATTCCGGCCGATTCAGGTGTGGGTGCCGGACACCCGCTCCAAGGCCTTTGCCGAGGAGGCAAAGCGGCAGAGCGCCATCGTGGCGGAGTCTGACCGGCACTCGGACATTCATGAGTGGATTGAGGCCGCGTCGGTACCCTGGGACGACGAGTGAGGGGTGAGATCTGGACGGTGGCCGGAGGCGGTTACGCCTCCAAACCCCGCCCCGCCCTCGTCATCCAGGATGACAGGTTCGATGATGTGAACTCCCTGACGGTGATCCCGCTGACCTCCACCTTGAACGACACACCGCTGCTGCGGATCTCGGTGGAGCCGTCCCAGCGGTCGGGCCTGACGCAGACGAGCCAGCTCATGATCGACAAGATGACTACGGTACCCCGCGCCAATGCCCACAAACGGGTGGGCCACCTGACCTCAACAGAGATGGTCGAGGTAGAGCGGGCGCTGCTGGTCTTCCTCGGAATCGCCTGACGTAGATCTCCGCACACTGGCTCCTGGGCCCGTTCATATTGCTATTGCTTCCGGGATGCCGAATCGCCTCGCAAGGAGTATGCGAATGGCTTCGACTAAAGGCTGATCTTCTAGCTCAACGCCCTCGCCCCCGTAATACACACCCGTTTCGTCGGCCACTGCATCGATGTCAAAAAGCCTGAGGATCTCGCTTACGCGAAACTGATATTCGGTGGCGGTCATTTGGCGAGACGCACGAACTGGAATGGTGCTGAGTGTGCGCGCGACCTCAGCCCCGATGAATTCAGTCATTGGGGCTGCTGCACGTTATATCCGCACCAGTCGCTCACCGTCAGGATGTTTCCGCCGCTTTCCACCCTCCAGTTTGCTGTCCTGGTTCCGTAGTTGAAGGTATGATCATAGCCGCCGGAGTCCGTGTAGCGCAGGGCGGTGCCAGAGTAGAACAAGGCCGATGCGCTGTACTGAGTACTCACGTATACCCACACGACCTGACCTGTGGGGCAGCTGAGCGAACCGCTGACGCTCGACGTGTCTGCCTGCGCGGGCAGCGCGGATGCCGTTACCAATGCCATTGCCGCACTAATGCAGATCGCGGCGACTTTTCGAGTTTTCAATGCTTCCCCCTGAGCGTCCGGACGGGATTTCGGTGCAACCGCCGCCACTATTCGTGCACTCTCGCATGACCTTCGCCATTGCACAAGGGGGCCCTTCGGAACTAATAGGCCCGGTGCTCCTGAGGGTATCCCAAGGGGCAATCCACGCCATGTGAAATCCGCGCCACCTGGTCCCCCTAATACTTGCCGAAAAACGGGCGGATATGCGCCAGCCAGCGCAGACCTCGCTTCATGCCGGTCCGCCGGTCTCGGTCTGGGCCGCTTCACTGGCTTGGTCGTGGTCGCGGAACATGCGTAGCACCGTGGCTGGGGAGGGATGTTCTCCCTTTTTCTTGCCTCGGGAGATGACCAGCTGGGCGGCGATGTCGCGCAGGCTCAAACCCCGCTGGTCGCGCAGGTGCAGGGCGTGGGAGAGCATTCCCGCATCGGTGATGGTGGCCCCGCCGATAGCTTTGCCGCGGGCGCGGGCGGATTCGTGGCCTTCCAGGGTGCGGTCGCGGATGTACTCGCGGTCCATGCCGGACATCGCGGCTAACACGGTGAACACTATCCCGGACGGGTCGTGGGAGCCTTGCAGCTCGCCGGTGAGGAATTCCAGGCCGATTTCGGCGGCGCGTAGTCGTTCGGCGAGTGTGGACAGCTCGATGCCGCGGCCGAGGCGTTTGTGCTCGTGCACGACGATGGTGACCGCGACCCCGGACGCACGGATCTCCTGGGCGAGGGCGACCGCCTTCTCCAATTCAGGGCGGCGCAGCACGCGGGTGGAGATCTTCTCTGAGAAAACCTTGGTGACCTTGGCATGGGCGAGCGAGTCGAGCTGGGTCTCCAGCGACTGGCGGACCGTGGATGCGCGGGCGTAGCCGATCCGCACGTGCCCGGTCGGGTCCGTGCCGGCCTTCGCGGGCCGGGGCAGCTCGACCCACGTAGTGCCGGGCTTGCGCAGCGGCGGGGTCGGCGCGGTGAGTGCCTTGGCCAGTGCGGGCACGAGGCGGAACCGGGCGGTGTGGTACTGGACGGCAACCTTGCCCTTGCCGGTGCGGCAGGGGGATCCGGCCGGGGCGAGGCAGGTCGACATCGGACAGTCGCGGGCCTCAACCAGGAGGAAATCGTCGCCGCTCACCTCCAGATCGTTTCATAAGAGTGTTTCACATGTCCAGTTGAATGAACCGCCCTATGAAACAGCGTCCGCCTTGGACGCGGCTCGCCGAAGGACGTGTTTCATAGGTGACCGCCTATGAAACAGCCGGAGGGCACGTCTCCGGGCTTGACCTGCCCGATCGCGCTTTCAAGATCGGGGCATGGCCCCTTTCTCACGTATTCAGGTCCCACCCCGAATGGGCCGGTCCCAGACCGGCCTCCGCGCTGGTGTCGTGATTTTGGTCGAGCGTGGCTCTTTTGTCGTATTGCCCCTTCTGGCTTTGATGGGAGCTGCGCTTGCCCGGCGCCACGACGCCTTGATCGCCCACTTCCCACGAACGCAAGAAGGGGGTTGAGTAGTATCCGTGCAGCCAGTAACGCTAAGGCTGTTCTTTGACTTGGTGGGTGGTTAGGATCGAGGTCATGGCCTTGGACTTCCTGACTGATGCCCAGGTCTCTGGGTATTGCAGGTACCAGGATGTTCCGCTTCGTTCTGATCTTGAGCGGTTTTTCCGGGACTGCCCCCGGTTTTGTTGACTCCTTGACCTAGCGAGCTGGTGCTCGTGGAAGGATGTTGACCATGCCGACGGCTTATGGGGCGGAGTTCCGCCAGGATGTTATTGATGTGGCCCGCAAGGGCGAGGCGCCGCTGGCGCAGATT
>NZ_JBFTOG010000070.1:0-6126 GCF_056397865.1 Arthrobacter sp. 05L417 | reverse complement strand
ACGGTCACGGCGGCGAACACGGTGAGCAGGGGCAGCAGCGCAGCGGCGTCCATCGGTGGTGTCCTTTCATTGAGGGATGTTCCGTCTGGGGTTGAGGTGTTCCCTCGTTTCCTGGCCGGGGCTGCGTGTCCGGTCCCGGTCGTCGTATGCGCTGTTGCCTTGGGCATGGTGAGCCTTGGGTTCGGCCGCCACACCGGTGCGGGCCGGGTCAGGTGGCGGGGGTGTGGTGGCCTTCGCGGATGTTGGTGGTGATGGTGTCGTGGAGTTGTTCGGAGGTGAGGAATTCGGCGAGGTGGTTGTGGACGGCGATTTTTCCGGGGTCGCCGGTGAGGTAGTCCCAGAGGTATCGCTCGGTGAAGCCGGTGAGGGCGAAGAGCTTGGTGAAGGTGTGCGCGTCGCGGGGGCGGCGGAGTGTGGTGAAGCATCGGCCGACGTGGCCGGCGGTGATGTTGTAGATGCCGGTCAGGACGCTGACGGGGTCCGCGGGGTGGTCCGGGCCGGCGGTGTTGATGCAGCGGTTGGCGAGGTCGGCTGAACCATTCCATGGCGGGTGCGGCCTTTCCTTGGGTGCGTGTGGTTTCTGGTGGCCTTTTGGGGTGTTTGTGATGGCGGTGGTCCGTCGCTTCCCACAGGCGTTCCCGCACCGTGGCCGATGGGTCCGGGGATTACTGGTCTGTGGATTTCGTTGCCGTCGGCTTTTTGGTTCAATCCAGGGACCGGGCCGACCGCGCGGTAGGCGTGATAATGCCTTGAGCCAGGCCAGATGCCATGCCAGAGCCTACAAATGATGATGGAAGCGAGGCTCCACGCGCGTCGGATCGTGTGGGGGATACCGGGGCGTACGGATCGAAGCGCTGTGTCTTCCTCGGGCATGGTCAGCTTGCGTCCGGCCAGGATGGGGAACCCTGGATCAGCGAGCACATTGACCTGATCAGCTGGTTCCAGCGGGCGCCGGAACTGCTCCCGGCCCCAGCATTCGTGCTTGCGGAAGTGCTGAGTTTCGGCTTCCCGATCCAGCTGGTGGTTCTCGGCGGCGGTTCCTCGGTGTCTGGATCGGGAGCTTCGGCGGCTCGGCTCCTGTTTTTTATCGGGCGTCAGGGCCAGGTGTCTGGGTTACCAGGTGCGTACGGGTGTGGTGGGGCGCGGGATGTGCGGGTAGCCGGTTTTGTCCGTCCATTCGGTGAGGGTTTGGCGTGGTGTGCTGGTGGTTGGTGTGAGGAGGGGTGGTCGTGGGTGTCCGGGGAGGGCTGCGGTGGTGAGGAGCGTGGTGGTTCCGGCGGCGCTGGTTGCCGGGCCACCGCCTGTTGTTCCCGGGAGTGAAGGGTGTGGGGTATCCGGTGGTTGTGGCTTCGGTGAGTTCGATGCCGAGGGCGCGGGCGCTGGTGGCGTACTCGCCGGTGTCGGTGCCGGTTTCGCGGTGGGTGGTGGTGTTGATGTGGGTTTCGATGAGGTCGCTAATCAGGACCGGGTCGTGGGCTGAGACGGCTAGTTCGAGGACGAGTTTCGTAGCCGCCGCGGCTTTCGCGGACCAGGCGATGCGTTCGGCTGCGGTGCGGAATTGGAAACGGATGGAATCCAGGTACAAGGCCGCCGGGATGGCCAGCTCCAAGGACTCCCGCGCTGGGCGGCGTGCGGGGTCGCTGGCTTTGTGCAGCGCTTCAGCCCGGTTCATGGCGGCCCACGCTGCGTCCTGGGGGAGGCCCTGTGCCCGGTAGAGGGCTACGGCCTGTTCATGGAGGGTGCCGGAGCCGGGGAGGTCACCGCGGTCCACTGCCAGGAGCGCCAAGAATTTGAGGGAATCGGCTTGTCCTTCGAGCATTCTGATGCCCTCGTAGAGCTCCAGTGCCCTGGCGAAAGATGCCGCGGCGCGGTCCCAGCGTCCCGCAGCCCTGTGCATGGCTCCGATGTTGTTGTGCACGAAGGCCTGCTCGGCCGGAAGGCTGAGGGCCTCATAGCGTTCCAGTGCCCGGGCAAAGGAATCAGCGGCGTGGTCCCGGCGTCCAGCGGTCAGGTGCAGGGCTCCAAGGTTGCTGTGCACCATCGCCTGCCGTTCCGGCAGATTGAGGGTTTCGTAAAATTCCAGTGCCCGGGCGTAGGATGCCACGGCGTCTTCAGGGCGTCCTGCGTTCCGGTGCACGCCTCCGAGGTTGTTATGGACGAGTGCCTGGTCTGCTGGAAGGCCCAGTCCTTCATAGAGCTGTGACGCCTGTGCGAACGATCCGGCGGCGTCCTCCCCGCGTCCGGCAGCCAGATGCAGGGTTCCAAGGTTGCTGTGGACCATTGCCTGCTGTTCCCGCAGATCGAGTGTCTCGTAGAGACGCAGGGCCCTGTTATATGATCTGGCGGCCTTTGCCCAATGTCCGGAGTCCTGGTGCAGGGAGCCCAAACGGTTGTGTATTGTGGCATGTTTTTCAAACCAGTCCAAGGCCACGCACAGTTCCAGCGCCCGGCGATAGGATTTGGCTGCGGCGTCCCAGCGTCCGGCAGCCTGGTGCAGACCTCCGAGGTTGTTGTGCACCATTGCCTGGTCTGCGGGGAGTTTGAGGGTTTCGTACAGCCTCAGGGCCTGGTTGTAAGCTTTGGCTGCGGCGTCCCAGCGGCCGGCGGCCTGGTGCAGGGTGCCGAGGTTGTTGTGCACCATTGCCTGCCGTTCCGGCTGGTCGAGGACCTTGTACAGGTCCAGGGACCGGTCAAGGGATGTGGCTGCCTTTTCCCAGTGGCCGGCGTCCCGGTGCAGGGTGCCGAGATTGTTGTGGACCGCGGCCTGCCGCTCGTGAATGCCCAAGGCTTCGTACAGCTGAAGGGCCCGGGCATAGGATGCCGCGGCCTGCTCCCACCGTCCGGCGACCCGGTGCAGGGTCCCAAGATTGTTCTCCACCGTTGCCTGGTCCTCGGGCAAACCCAAGTCCTCACACAGATCCAAGGCACGGGAATAAGATGCCGCGGAGTCGTCCCAGCGTCCAACAGCCTTGAACAGGGACCCAAGGCTGTTGTGCACGAAAGCCTGCTGTTCAGGCAGCTTCAGGGCTTCATACGCAACCAGGGCTTCCTGGTACCAGACGACCGCGTTCTCCGGCGAGTTGAGACGGTGATGGATTTGAGCGTGCAGCACCATGAAGTCCGGATGGCGTTCGCTCCCGGGCGCAGGGCATGGCAGACCTTCAATTTCTGACATGGCTGCCGCAGCTTCGGCACGGCTGAGAGATCCCGCGGTGATGTCGGCCAGCAGTTGTTCGAGCCGGCTAATTGATTCATCTCCGGGGCCGCCCTGGACCACATCTGCCATCAAAAACCGCTCCTGCCTCCGCCGTTCGGCCTAGTCTACGGGCACACCAACCGAGTGCCCGTGATACCGGCTTCCGGGTTTTGGTCATGACGAACCTTGCTGCACGGGATTGGATACTTCCGCTCGGCTTACGGTTTCCCGGTCAAGTCCCGGCGCTGAGGCCCCAATGCGAGTTACCAGGTTCTGATGGGTGTGGTGGGTCTTGGAACTGAGGGGTAAGCATTCTTGTCCGCCCACTCGGTGAGGGTTTGGCGTGGTGTGCCGGTGGCGGGTGTGAGGAGGGGTGGCGGCGGGTGTCCGGGGAGTGTTGCGGTGGTGAGGAGGGTGGTGGTTCCGGCGGCGGTGGTTGCTGGCCCGTTGTCGCCGGGGGTGATGGGTATGGGGTTTGCGGTGGTGGTGGCTTCGGTGAGTTCGATGCCGAGCGCGCGGGCGCTGGTGGCCTGTTCCTCGGTGCGGGCGTCGGTATCGGCATTGTTTGTGGTGTGGGTGGTGGTGTTGATGTGGGTTTCGATGAGGTCGCTGATGAGGGTGGGGTCTTGGGCTGCTGCGGCGAGTTCGAGGGCGAGTTGGGTGGCGGCGGCGGCTTTGGTGGACCAGGCGGTGCGTTCGGGTGCGGTGCGGAACTGGAAGCGGACGGAGTCCAGGTAGAGGGCTGCGGGCAGGGCGAGTTTCAGGCAGTCCGAGGCTGTGGCTGTGGACGTTTGATGGAGTGCTCGTGCTTGCCGGATGCAGGCCCAGGCCGCGTTCTGCGGGAGGCCTTGTTTCCGGTAGAGGGTGGTTGCCTGGTTGAAGAGCCGGGTTGAGTTGGGGGTGTTGCCGCGGTCGATGGCCAGTAGTCCCAGTCTTTCAAGCGACCCGGCCTGTCCCTCGAGGAGGTCGAGGGTTTTGTAGTGGTCCAGGGCGCGGGTGTAGGAGGCGGCGGCCTGGTCCTGGCGTCCGGCGGCCTGGTGCAAGACCCCGAGGTTGTTGAGAACCGTGGCCAGCCGTTCGTGAAGGCGCAGGGTTTCGTATATGGCAATTGCCCTAGTGAAGGCCTCGTCGGCTTGGTCCCAGTCTCCGGAGACCCGGTGCAGGGTCCCGAGGTTGTCGTGGACGCGGGCCTGATCCTTGGGGAGGTCAAGGGTTGTGTAGATTTCCAGGGCACGGGTGAAGGCCTCGGCGGCTTGGTCCAGGCGTCCGGAGGCCAGATGCAGCGTGCCGAGGTGTGTGTGGACGCGGGCCTGGTCTTCCGGGAGGTTGAGAGCTTCGTAAAGGTCGAGGGCGCGGGTGTAGGAGGCTTCGGCGTGCTCCCAGCGTCCGGCGTCCTGATGGAGGGTACCGAGGTTGGCCTGCACACGGGCTTGGTCGGCGGGGAGATTCAGGGTTTTGAGGAGGTTCAGGGCGCGCGTGTAGGACGCGGCGGCCTGGTCCCAGTCGCCGGCGTTCTGATCCAGGGACCCGAGGTTGTTGTGGACGCGGGCTTGGTCGGTGCTGAGGCCGAGGGATTCGTAGATTTCCAGGGCGCGCGTGAAGGCGGCGGTTGCGTGGTTCCAGCGCCCTGCGTCCTTGTGGAGGGTACCGAGATTGCTGTGGACCAGGGCCTGGTCTTCGGGAAGGTCCAGTGCGGTGTAGATGTCCAGGGCGCGGGTGTAGGCGGCTGTGGCGTCGATCCAGCGGCCTGTGTCCTGGTGGAGGGTGCCGAGGTTGTTGTGCACACGGGCCTGGTCCGCAGGGAACCTGGGGCTTTCGTAGAGGTCGAGGGCACGGATGTAGGAAGCTTCGGCGTCTGTCCAGCGTCCGGCGACCGTGTGAAGTGCCCCGAGGTTGTTGTGGACGCGGGCTTGGTCGGTGCTGAGGCCGAGGGATTCGTAGATTTCCAGGGCGCGCGTGAAGGCGGCGGTTGCGTGGTTCCAGCGCCCTGCGTCCTTGTGGAGGGTACCGAGATTGCTGTGGACCAGGGCCTGGCCTTCGGGGAGGTCCAGGGTTTCGTGAATGTCCAGGGCGAGGGTGTAGGAGGCGGCGGCTTGGTCCCAGCGTCCGGCTTCCCTGTGCAGGTTTCCGAGGTTGTTGTGCACGATGGCTTGATGTTCGGGGAGGTCCAGGGTGGTGTAGGTGTCGAGGGCATGCCGGTAATGGGCGAGTGCTGTGTCGGGGTTTCCGAGTTGTTCGTGGAGGACGGCTTTGAGCATCTGGACATAGCCATAGCGTTCCGTTGCCGGGGATGGATGTTCCGTGCTTTCGGTCTGGTGCAACTCGTCGAGGGCTTCGGCGCGGCCCAGGTGTCCCTGCCCCAGGGCTTCCAGGAGGTTCTGGAGGTGTGTGGCGGCGTCGTGACCGGGTTCGTTAGTGGATGTGTCGGTCATCTCGGCTACTCCTGGCTTGGCGTGGTGGCCCAGTCTATGACTGCTTGGACGGACCGTGAAGACGACCCCGAGAGCGGGGGTGGGGGTTGCGGTAGGTCTTGCCCTGTCTGGAGGGCAAGACCTACCGGTTCCTTGGTGTTGGTGCCTGTCCCGGCAACCACGCGAGTGCGTTTGTGTGTGCTGTGGCCTCTTTGACAAGCACGGGTTGTCCTTCGGTGTTGTGTTTGGGGCTGTGGTCTTGGATCCAGTCGATGCGGTATTCGTAGTCGCTCATGGGGGTGTCGTTGCTGCTGCGGTGGTTTGGGGTGTTTTGTGCCTGTGGCGGGTCCGGTCCGGTCGGGTCTTGCTCTAGTGGGTGGTGGGGGTGAGGTTGCCGGTGACTGCGTGGAGGGTGGAGGCGATCTCATTCAGTTTTTGGGTGCTTTTGGATAGGGACACGGTGTTGCGGGCGCCGCCCATTGCGCGTTGGTGGAGGGGTTGGCCGAGCGCGACGAGTTC
>NZ_JBFTOG010000069.1:0-9128 GCF_056397865.1 Arthrobacter sp. 05L417 | reverse complement strand
GACAAGGCCCGGCAAAATCAACCAATTAAAATAAATCGGTATCAACAAACTTGGCACACTATTGAGTTCTCAAACAACAGACACACCCGGCACCACCCACACCCACCAAAGGGTCCAGGATCGCTCCGGAGCAACTTTCCAAACTTACCGGCTGCTTGCCTCCTAGTCAAATCGGCGTTCTTGACTTGATCTTCACGAGGAACTCAGTCAACTTCACCGATCTCCACTGGGGAGCAGCGCGGGTACTAACTATACCACCACTTCACCGGGGAGGCAAAACCCCGCCAGACGAGCTCCTGTGCCTCCGCAGCGGCACGAAAGATCCAAAGCGAAAGCCCGGAAGCACGCGGCTTCCGGGCTCCCACCTAAGAATAGCTAACCCACAAGCGTGAACCAAGAAGCTCCAAGCGGCGGCAGCGTGACGGTCAGCGCCGCAGGCAATCCTTCCGCACCCGGTGCGGTGGCAAGCAGCTCACCGCTGTTGATCACGCCCGAGCCTCCGTACACCTCGGCGTCAGTGTTGAGTACTTCCTGCCAAGCGCCGGCAGACGGGACGCCAAGCACATAGTCCTGGTGCGGGCCTCCCGAGAAATTCACGGCGCATACCAGGGGCTTGCCGTCGTGGTCCCACCGGATAAAGGTAAGTACGTTGCGATCCGCGTCCGCGCCGTTGATCCACTGGAAACCGCCAGGCTCGTTGTCCCGGACATGCAGGGCCGGCGTCGAGCTGTACAGCGAGTTCAACTCACGGGTGAGCAATTGCAGTCCGCGGTGCGACGGGATGTCCGCAAGGAACCAGTCGAGCCCGTGCTGCTCGGACCATTCGGCCTCTTGGCCGAATTCGGTACCCATGAAGATGAGCTGCTTGCCCGGGTGCGCCCACTGGTAAGCCATGAACGCCCGCAGGTTGGCTAGCTGCTGCCAGCGGTCGCCGGGCATTTTGCGCAGCATGGATCCCTTGCCGTGTACTACCTCGTCGTGGCTGATGGGCAACAGGAAGTTTTCCGTGAATGCATAGACCATGGAGAACGTCACCGTACCGTGGTGCCAGCGGCGGTTCACCGGGTTTTCGGAGATGTACTTGAGGGAGTCGTGCATCCAGCCCATGTTCCATTTGAGCCCGAATCCGAGGCCGCCATGGTTGGTCGGCGCGGTAACGCCCGGGAACGCCGTGGATTCCTCGGCAATGGTCACTGCCCCGGGGTGGGTCTTGTAGATCGTGGCGTTGACCTCTTGGAGGAAGGAAATGGCTTCCAGGTTCTCGCGTCCACCGTGGACATTGGGGAACCACTCCCCGTCCTCACGCGAATAGTCCCTGTAGAGCATGGAGGCCACGGCATCCACCCGGAGCCCGTCGATGTGGAATTCCTCGAGCCAGTAGAGCGCGTTCGCGACCAGGAAGTTGCGAACCTCGGTGCGGCCGAAGTCGAAGATGAGCGTGCCCCAGTCCGGGTGCTCGCCGAGTCGGGGATCGGAGTGTTCGTACAGTGGTTCGCCGTCGAAGCGGGCAAGGGCCCATGCGTCCTTCGGGAAGTGCGCGGGGACCCAGTCGAGGATGACGCCGATACCCGCCTGATGCAGTGAATCGACCAGGAACCGGAACTCATCCGGATGCCCGAAGCGGGAGGTCGGAGCAAAGTAGGACGTGACTTGGTAGCCCCACGAACCGCCGAAGGGGTGCTCCGCCACCGGCATGAACTCCACGTGGGTGAAGCCAAGCCACTTCACGTATTCCACGAGGTCCTTGGCCAGTTCCTTGTACCCGAGGCCAAGGCGCCACGACCCAAGGTGGACTTCGTAGACGCTCATGGGCGAGTTGTGCGGATCCTTGTTGGCGCGCGCCGTCATCCAGGCGTCGTCCTTGAAGCGGTAGCCGGACTCCACCACGCGTGACGCGGTCAGGGGTGGAACTTCGGTGCCGAAGGCGAGCGGGTCGGCCTTCTCCACCCAATGGCCGGCCTTGGTGAGCAGCTCGAATTTGTAGCACGCCCCTGCTGAAACGCCCGGAATGAAGACTTCCCAAACGCCTGAAGACCCGAGTGAGCGCAAGGCGTGTTCACGCCCGTCCCAAGAGTTGAAGTCGCCCTTGACGCGGACCGCCTGAGCGTTCGGCGCCCAGACGGCGAAGGAGACGCCGTCTACATCGCCAAGTGGCGAGCGGTAGTGCTGGACGTGGGAGCCCAGTGTGTCCCAGAGCCGTTCGTGCCGGCCTTCGCCGATGAGGTGGAGGTCCACCTCTCCGACGGTTGGAAGGTAGTGGTAGGGATCATTGATCGTCACCGGCGCTGAATCGCCGTACACAACTTCCAGGCGGTAGTCCGGCACGTGGCCGTGCTGCAGCGGTTCGAGGACCGCCACCCAGACGCCGTCGGTCTCGTGGGTCATCGGGGTGGAACCGGCTTCGGTGACTACAGTTACCTCCGCCGCCAAGTGCTTGACCGTGCGGATGGTGACGTGACCGTGGTCGTCAAGGTGGGCACCAAGCACCGAGTGCGGGGCATGGTGCGCACCAGCGGCCACCCGGCCCAGGGTAGCGGCGTCCACATACAGCGGGACTCGGGGCCGTTCGGTACGTGCTGAGCCTGTCATTTCCTTACCTTCCGATGTCGCCGCGGCATCCGTGCCGGGGCTCGTATTTCCGAGGAGCTGCCGCGAAGCATTGACCGGAATGGGCAACCAATCCGGCCTGTTCCGCAGCTCGTAGATCACCTCGTACAAGGCCTTGTCCAGCCACAATGCCACAAACAGCGGCGATCGGCGGTCAATAGTTCCAGGGGTGATGTCGCTGTAGCCGGCCAGGAACGCCTCGGCGCAGTCGTCAACCCACGTGGCGGGAACCCGGGCGCCCGGATTCTCGCGGATGGCCGCACCGGCGGCGTAGTCGAAGGATCGCAGCATTCCGACGACGTCCCGCAGGGGAACGTCGGGAATGTTACGGTGTTCGATCGGCCGCAAGGGTTCGCCTTCAAAGTCCAGGATCGCCCACCGACCCGGTTCTCCCGCGGTGCCGGGCACCAACAGGATCTGGCCCAAGTGAAGGTCTCCGTGAATGCGCTGCAGCATCCCGGCTTCCTTGCCCGACAGTTGCGTCAGGAGTGCCTCGAGTTGCTGCTCGTGGGGCCCGACGGCGGTGCCCGCCTCAGCCCAAGACTGGCGGACGCGCCGCGCTACTTCGGGTGCGATGTCCTGGCCGGGAACGCGTTCCCGGGCGGTTCCGAGGGTTTCCGCGAGCCGCAGATGCACGGTGGCAGTCGCTTGGCCCAGCTGCCGCGCTTCGGCGGAAAAGTCCCTGCCTGAAGCCGCGGCGTCGACGGCGAGGCGCCAGGCGTCCTGCCCGCCCGCAAGGAATTCGTGGGCCACGGCGAAATCCGCCGATGCCGCGCCGTGCCGGCCCAGGGGCGTCCGCACCTCCCAGGTTCCCGTGATCCAGCCAAGGGTGGAAGGCACTTCCTTCGTGCCCGCCGCGGTCAGGGCCGCGCCAACCTCCACTTCGGGGTTCTTGCCGACCGACAGGACCCGGAAGATCTTCACGATCGCCGCGGACACGCCGTCGTCGACGATCACTGAAGTGTTGGACTGCTCGCCGGAAGAGACACGCACGGA
The DNA here is from genome assembly GCF_056397865.1 of Arthrobacter sp. 05L417. NCBI lineage: Bacteria > Bacillati > Actinomycetota > Actinomycetes > Micrococcales > Micrococcaceae > Arthrobacter > Arthrobacter sp. 05L417. The sequence goes on along the minus strand of NZ_JBFTOG010000069.1, from coordinate 5,525 downwards.
TCCTGAGGCAGTGGGCAGCCGCAGGCTGCCGGGCACCGTATGCCCGCTCGCCGTGCATTCCCCCTCTCCGGGTTCGGCGGACGACTGACCCCGGATGAGATCGAGCATTGCCGCCACGAAGTCAGGATCGTGGGGAGCGTCATATACCCAGACCGGCGGGTCCTGCTCACTTGTTCCACCGATCTGGCCCACCGAGGCAGTTGCCAAGGCGGCCGCTGGCGCGGAGCGAAAGCTGAGCGGTACCTGGATGATGTCAGTCTGCCTCCCGCCATCGGCCGTGGCGTAAGCGACGGAGATCAGCTGGACCTCCAGGCCGGTCCCGGCGGCGGGCTCAGGAAGCCCGAACGAGCCGACGAAATCCAGTTCGAATGACCCTGCCTTGACGGGAAACCAGCGCTGCCGGGGCAGCCATTCCTTGAGCAGGGAGGCGAGGACCGTGGTGGGCGCCATGTGACTCATGTCAGCCTTCGATGGACAGCACTGGGATGGCCTGGGTGTACGGCGAGGAGCCGGTGGAACCCGCCGAGCGCACCCGAAGCCAGAAGAAGTCGTGGCTACCGAGCGTGAGGGTCAGGGAGCCGTCGGCGCCGATGCCCGGGAACGGCTGGCCGCCGAACACATCCCGCAGGCCCCTTCCGGCGTATTCAGGGATATCGAGGGTCGTAGCAACCGGATGTTGGGACAGGTTGAAAACGCAGAGGATGGATTCGGCATCCTCGCCTTCCGGATTGTCCTCCCGCAGCTCGCGCATGTAGGCAAGAACCACCTCGTGGTCCGCCGGAACGTGCCGGAAGTCGCCTAGACCGAAGGCTGGGTGGTTCCTCCGGACGCTCAGGATCTGGCGTGTCCAGCGCAGGAGCGATCCGGAATGGGCCGCTTCGGCCTCGACGTTCGCCATGCTGTAGTTGTAGACCAACGACTGGATGACGGGCAGGTAGAGCTTTCCGGGATCGGCGTTGGAGAAACCTGCGTTGCGGTCCGGGTTCCATTGCATCGGCGTGCGGACGGCGTCGCGATCGTCAAGCCAGATGTTGTCTCCCATCCCGATTTCATCCCCGTAGTACAGGAAGGGGCTGCCCGGCAGGGAAAGCAACAACGCATTGATCAGCTCGATCTCCGAGCGGGAGTTGTCCAGCAGGGAGGCGAGCCTGCGCCGGATGCCGATGTTGGCCCGCATGCGCGGGTCCGGAGCGTACCAGCCCAACATGGCGGCACGTTCGTCGGCGGTGACCATCTCGAGGGTGAGTTCGTCGTGGTTGCGCAGGAAGGTCCCCCATTGCGCGCCGGCCGGGATTCCCGGGGTATCCCGCAGCGTCTCGATGATGGGAGCGGCCTTCTGGTCGCGGAGCGCGTAGTACAGGCGCGGCATGATGGGAAAGTGGAAGGCCATGTGGCACTCCGGTTCTTCCTCGGTGCCAAAGTACTCGACGACGTCGTGCGGCGGTTGGTTGGCTTCGGCGATGATCACACGGCCCGGGTAGTTCTCGTCCACCATCTTCCGAAGGTCACGCAGGAAGCCATGGGTGGCCGGCAGGTTCTCGCAATTGGTGCCCTCTTCTTCGAAGAGGTACGGGATGGCATCTGCCCGGAATCCATCAATGCCTTGGTCCAGCCAGAACTTGACGACGTCGTGGACGGCCTCGATGACCTTCGGGTTTTCGAAGTTCAGGTCGGGTTGGTGGCTGAAGAAACGGTGCCAGAAGAACTGCCGGCGGATCGGATCGAACGTCCAGTTGGACTCTTCCGTGTCCACGAAGATGATGCGCGCGTCCTGGTACTTCTCGTCGGTGTCACTCCACACGTAGAAGTCGCCGAACGGCCCATCCGGGTTCTTGCGTGACTCCTGGAACCAAGGGTGTTGGTCCGAGGTGTGGTTCAGCGGGAGGTCGATGATGACCCTGACGCCCCTCGCGTGGGCCTCGGCGACGAGCCGCTTGAAGTCGCTGATGGTGCCGAATTCGTCCAACACGGACGTGTAATCGGAAATGTCGTAACCGCCGTCGCGCAAGGGCGAATCGAAGAACGGCGGCAGCCACAAACAATCCACTCCGAGCCACTGCAGATAATCCAACTTGTCGATGAGTCCGTGGAAATCACCGGAACCGTCACCATTCGCATCCGCGAAGGCCCTCACCAGAACCTCGTAGAAAACAGCCTTCCGATACCAATGTGGGTCATGTTGAAGACCCGGGGCGTTCAGCTCGAAAGTGTTCTTCGGCGTGAAGTACTGACTCTGACCCTGCGGATTGAAGCTCACTAAGGCTACCTCCGGATATTGAGAATGTGTGCCGGTTCTACATGGGCGTCCAGTCGGACGTAGTTGTATTCGCCCCACTCCCAGCTTTCGCCGCTGACCAAATCATCCACCCAGAATCGTCCGTTGGCGGTGAAGTCGGCCGGATCCAGCGAAAGAGCTGAGAGATCCAGCGTCACGGTGCTTTCCCTGGTGCCGTGGGGATCGACGTTGACCACAATGATCAAGGTGTCCTTGCTGCCGTCGGGCAAGGTCTTGTGCTTGGAGAACACGATGGTGGCGTCATCCGTGCTGTGATGCAGAGTCAGGTTCTGCAGATCACCCAAGGCGGGGTGGGCTTTCCGGATGGCGTTAAGCCGCGTGATGTAGGGGGTGAGACTGTGCCCCGACGCCGCTGCGGCATCCCAGTCGCGGTTCTTGAACTCGTATTTCTCGTTGTCGATGTACTCTTCGGCTCCGGGACGCGCCACATGCTCGTACAGCTCGAATCCGGCGTATACGCCCCAGAGCGGGCTGGCCGTGGCTGCCAGTGCTGCGCGGATGCGGAACGCAGCCGGACCGCCGTATTGGAGGTATTCGGTGAGGATATCCGGGGTGTTGACGAAGAAATTGGGCCTGAAGTACGCCGGGGATTCGTGGCTGACCTCCTGGAAATACGATTCCAGTTCGGTTTTGGTGTTCCGCCATGTGAAGTACGTGTACGACTGTTGGAAACCTGCCCGGCCGAGGGCGTGCATCATCGCGGGGCGGGTGAACGCCTCGGCGAGGAAAACGACGTCGGGGTGCTTCTTGTTGACCTTGGCGATCAGCCATTCCCAGAACCACACCGGTTTGGTGTGCGGGTTGTCGACGCGGAAAATCTTCACTCCGTGGCTCACCCAGAGGAAGACGATCCGCAGGATTTCCTTGGACAGTCCGGCCGGATCGTTGTCGAAGTTCAGCGGGTAGATGTCCTGGTACTTCTTCGGCGGGTTTTCGGCATACGCGATGCTGCCGTCCACGCGAGTGGTGAACCATTCGGGGTTGGTCTTCACCCAGGGGTGGTCCGGGGCGGCCTGCAGCGCCAAGTCCAGCGCCACCTCGAGGCCCAGCTCATTGGCGCGGGCCACAAAAGCGTCGAAGTCCTCGAACGATCCCAATTCCGGATGGATGGCGTCGTGCCCGCCGGCCTCGGAGCCGATGGCCCACGGCGAGCCGGGATCCTGCGGACCCGGAGTCAGGGTGTTGTTGCGTCCCTTGCGGTGCTGGAAACCAATCGGGTGGATGGGCGGCAGGTAGATGACGTCGAAGCCCATCTCCGCAACGGCGTCGAGCCTCCTGGCCGCCGTCGTGAAGTTGCCTGAAGTCCACGTTCCGGTGGAGGGATCGAAAACGGCGCCTTCGGAACGCGGGAAGAATTCGTACCAGGCTCCGCGCCCGGCCAAGTCACGCTCCACGAGGAGCGGGTATTGTTCCGAGACGGTCACCAGTTCACGGATCGGCTGGCGCTCGACGACGGCTGCGACCTCTGCGCTGAAGCCGTCGGCAAGGCGCTCCTCGGCAGTCTTCGAAGTATCGGCGAGGCCTTCGGAGGCAGCGCGAAGGGTGCGCTTGTCAGCCGCGCTTCGCGTGCTTTCGCCGGCGGCCTCCGCGAGCAGGGCGACGCCCTCGGCGAGCATCAGCTCCACGTCGATGCCGGCTTCGACCTTTACTTCGGCGTTGTGATGCCATGTGCCGTAGCGGTCGTGCCAGGCCTCGATCGCGAAAGTCCAGGCTCCGGGCGCCGTCGGGGTCAGCAGGCCCTCCCAACGGTCGGTTCCTTTGCCACGCTCACCCGGCGCTGGGGCGAGCCGGACACGCTGGCGTTCTTTGCCTTTGGGGTCCAGCAGGATAGCGCTCACCCCCAGCTGGTCGTGGCCCTCGCGGAAGACCGTGGCGCCAACCACCAAATCTTCACCAGGCAGTGCCTTGGCCGGGAACCGGCCTTCCTCGATCACGGGCTGCACGGCCGTGATGGGGAATCTGCCGAACTTAAGACCATCGGTGATACCGGTCTTCTGCTTGGACTTGGATGCTGAGCTGGATCGCGGTGCTGCAGTAGTGGTCACAACCTCGACGTTAGCGAGAAAAATCACATTTTGCGAAGAGGTGCCCCAGACTCTTCCGCGCAATGTGTCATTTACCTAAAAGAAACCGAAAGCTGTTCCTGCCGTCCACCGAGTGGATTAGTGTGACGCTCGTGAAGGCAATTCGAAGGTTTACCGTCCGTACCCTGCTCCCCGAGCCGATCCGGCCGCTGGCTCGTCTCGCGACGAATCTGCGCTGGTCGTGGCACCGACCTACCCGCGAGCTCTTTGCGAGCCTTGACCAGGAATTGTGGGAGGAGAGCCGTCACGATCCAATAAGCCTCCTCGGGTCAATCAGCCGCGATCAGCTGGACCAACTTGCTTCCAACAATGAACTCGTAGAGCGTGTGCAGCACGCGGCTGCGGATCTGGACCGGTACTTGAGCGAGCCGCGCTGGTACCAGGGCCTGGGTCCGGACGCTCCGGCGTGCATCGCGTATTTCTCGCCGGAGTTCGGCATCACCGAGGTCCTTCCGCAGTATTCCGGCGGCCTGGGGATCCTGGCCGGGGACCACCTGAAGGCGGCTTCGGACCTGGGCGTGCCGTTGATCGGCGTCGGGCTGCTGTACCAGGCGGGCTATTTCAAGCAGTCCCTTTCCCGGGACGCCTGGCAGCAGGAGACCTACCCGGTCCTTGACCCCGACGGGTTGCCGCTGACACTGCTGCGCGAGCCGTCCGAGGACGGCACCGGCAAGCCGGTGACGATTTCGCTCCCGCTACCCAACGGACGCAAGCTCAACGCGCACATCTGGCGTGCCGACGTCGGGCGCGTGCCGCTGCTGCTGCTCGATTCGAACGTTCCGGCCAATGACGACGCCGCGCGCGGGATCACGGACCGCCTCTACGGCGGCGGCGGTGACCACCGCCTGCAGCAGGAGCTGCTGCTGGGCATGGGCGGGGTGAAGGCGCTGCGCGTCTACCAGCGCCTCACCGGCACCCCGGCCCCGGAGGTGTTCCACACCAACGAAGGCCACGCCGGGTTCCTGGGCATCGAACGGATCCAGGAGCTCATGTCCTCCGAGGCCCCGCTGAGCTGGTCCGAGGCCCTGGCCGCCGGACGCGCGTCCACGGTGTTCACCACCCACACCCCCGTGCCGGCCGGCATCGACCGCTTCGAGGCCGTGCAGATCAGGCACTTCTTCGACGCCGGCCTGGCCCCGGACGTG
>NZ_JBFTOG010000068.1:0-11060 GCF_056397865.1 Arthrobacter sp. 05L417 | reverse complement strand
CCTTCTTCGGTGGATCCCACCAGGGCCAGGGTGGATGCGTTCGGGTTGAGCGCAGTTGCGATGTCGTCGAAGTAGCCGGTGCCGACTTCGCGCTGGTGCTTGGTTGCGGTGTAGCCGCGGGACTCGGAGGCGAATTCCTTTTCCTGGAGCTCGACGTAGGCGCTCATCCCTTCACGGGCGTAGCCGTGGGCGAGGTCGAACATCGAGTAGTTCAGGGCGTGGAAGCCGGCCAGGGTGATGAACTGGAAGGTGAAGCCCATCGCACCGAGTTCGCGTTGGAACTTGGCGATGGTGGCGTCGTCCAGGTGCTTGCGCCAGTTGAACGACGGCGAGCAGTTGTAGGAGAGCATCTGGTCCGGGAACTCGGCCTTGACGGACTCGGCGAATTTGCGGGCCAGTTCAAGGTCCGGGGTGCCCGTTTCCATCCAGATCAGGTCGGAGTACGGGGCGTAGGCTTTGGCACGGGCGATGCAGGGTTCGATGCCGTTGCGGACCTTGTAGAAGCCCTCCGCGGTACGAACCGGCTGTCCCCCTTCGCGGAGGATGAATTCCTGGTCGCGCTCGTCGACATCGGAGGTAATCAGGGTGGCTGCCTCGGCGTCGGTGCGGGCGATGATCACCGACGGTGTGCCCGCGACGTCGGCTGCCAGGCGTGCGGCATTCAGGGTCCGGACGTGCTGCTGGGTGGGAATGAGCACCTTGCCGCCGAGGTGGCCGCACTTCTTCTCGGACGCGAGCTGGTCTTCCCAATGCACGCCCGCGGCGCCGGCCTGGATCATGGACTTCATGAGTTCGTAGGCATTCAGCGGGCCGCCGAAACCGGCCTCGGCGTCGGCAACGATCGGAACCAGCCAGTCCTCGACCGTCTGGATACCCTCGGAGAATTCGATCTGATCGGCCCGGAGCAGGGCGTTGTTGATGCGGCGGACCACCGTGGGGACCGAGTTGGCCGGGTACAGCGACTGGTCCGGGTAGGTGTGGCCGGAGTTGTTGGCGTCGGCCGCGACCTGCCAGCCCGAAAGATAGATGGCCCGCAGCCCGGCCTTGACCTGCTGCACGGCCTGGTTGCCGGTGAGCGCGCCAAGGGCGTTGGTGTACTCGCCTTCCTTGTGCTCTTCCGTGAGCTGCTTCCACAGTTTCTCCGATCCGCGGCGGGCCAGGGTGTGCTCTTCGGAGACCCGGCCGCGGAGCTTGACGACGTTCGTTGCCTTGTAGTCCCGGGTCACACCTTCCCAGCGGGGATTGGCGCCCCACTCGAACTCCAGGGCGGCAGCCTGCTCTTCGGGCGTGTGCTGGGTGGGCTCAAATGCTGCAGTCATCATTGATCTCCTTGGTGGGCATACGTGCCTCCTCCTGCTTCGGTGCAGTGGGGCTGCTATCTAGGTTGGAGCCCGTGCCAGTTCGTTGTTGATACTGGCGCGGATCCGCAAAACTGTCGCCGGTGCGAGAGGGATAGTCCCGGGGCTGGGCCACGGCCGTGTGTTATGACTTCGCCTCGGTCAGTCATGGCTCGAGTGAAAATGCATTGCTTGGGCTGGGAACGTGAGATCTCGGCGGCGGCGTCCTCCATGAGGTTGCGAACGGCAACCGCACGAATGTCTTGTTCTACAAATTGGCCAAGACCGAAGCCGGGTTTTCGATCGAGTCGGCGACATGACGGAGGAACCCACCGGCAGTGCCGCCGTCGCAGACACGGTGGTCAAAGACAAGTGTCAGCTCGACGACCTTGCGGACAGCCAGAGCACCGTCCACGACCCACGCCCTGTCGATGATGCGTCCAACGCCGAGTATGGCTGATTCCGGGTAATTGATGATGGCTGCCGAGCCGTCAACGCCAAAGACGCCGTAGTTATTCAGGGTGAAGGTACCGCCGCTGAGCTCGGCCGGCGTTGCTTTGCCGGCACGCGCAATGGTGCTCAGCCGGCGAATTTCCGCGTCGAGCTCTCGCGCGCTCTTTTTATCGGCGTCGCGAACGGCAGGAACAACCAGCCCGCGATCTGTCTGGGCTGCGAAACCCAGGTTGATGCCGTCAAAGGCAAGAATTTCCTTCAACTCGCCAAGGTCGTCGGCGTCTTGGTAGCGGGTGTTGAGTTCGGGGTACTTCTTGAGCCCGGCAATGACAAACCGTGCGATGAATGCTAGTAGACCGGGAGTGTTTTCGAGATTGCGCTGTTTCAGGCGGGCCCGCAATTCCACCAGCTCGGTGGCATCGGCGTCAACCCAAACAGTGGCCTCGGGGATTTCAGTCCGGCTGCGGGTCATGTTTGCAGCGACAGCCTTTCGAACGCCCTTCACTGGGGTCCGTGACAAAACGGCCAGCCCTGTACGGGCATCTAGCTTCTCCCACCCATCACTCGAGCGGGTAATGCCACCGGCGGCTTGGGGGATGTCAGCGGTAGCTGGTTTAGATGCCCTTGCACTGATGGCAGCATCAACGTCCCGACGGGTGACCAGCCCATCAGCTCCCGATCCGTGCAGGGCGCTGATGTCGATCCCGTTGTTCTTGGCGAGCCTGCGCACGAGTGGTGACATGACGCTGACGGTCTTTGCCGGAAAGGGTGTCGAAGGTGCTGGCCTGGCTTTACTGTTCGACGAGGACTTACGCCGGCGTGTTCGCTTGTTTTGGCCGTGACCCCCTGGGGTGCCGTAGCCGATGAGAACATTTCCCGATCCGGCCTTTTCCTCCTCGCGGTAGGCGGTTGCGGCAGCCTCGGCTGCCGGTGCAGTATCCTGCACGCTGGAAGCAGCGGCCCCCGGAGCCGTAACGGAAATCAGAGGCTTGCCGACATCGAGTGTCTCTCCCGGTTCTCCGTGAAGCACCGCGACTTTGCCAGCAAAAGGCGAAGGGACTTCGACCATCGACTTCGCTGTTTCAACCTCGGCAATGGGTTGATCGACCCGAACTTCGTCACCGACTCTTACGAGCCAGTTGACAAGTTCTGCTTCGGCGAGACCTTCGCCGAGATCGGGAAGAAGGAATACTTTGTTTTCGCTCATTTCTAGGCTTCCCACTGGAGGTCGTCAACGGCGTCGAGAATGCGATCCACGCCGGGCAGGTAGTAGTGCTCGAGTTTGGGTGCCGGATAGGGGACGTCGAATCCGGCCACGCGGCGGATGGGTGCTGCCAAGTGATGAAAACAGCGCTCCTGAACCCGCGCGACAATTTCGGATGAGACTGATGCGAACCCGTGCGCTTCCGCGACAACGATAGCCCGTCCCGTTTTCCGAACGGACGCGGCCACTGTTTCGTCGTCGAACGGCACGACGGTTCGGACGTCGATGACCTCCAGGGACCGGCCTTCCTCGGCTGCTGCTGCCGCCGCGGCAAGTGCCGTCGGCACCGATGGACCGTATGCAATCAGGGTTGCGTCGGTACCGGTGCGAGCGACTGCCGCTTGACCTTCAGAGGACGTCCCGGACTTCGCGTTTGTGGAATGTTGGGAGCGCAGAGCCTGCAGGTCGACGGAGTCTTTAGACCAGTAGAGCTTCTTGGGTTCCATAAACATTATCGGGTCGTCTGAATCGATGGCCTCGCGAAGCATCCGATAGGAGTCGGCCACCGTGGCAGGGGTGAACACTTTGAGACCGGCCGTGTGGGCGTAATAGGACTCGGACGAGTCGCAGTGGTGTTCCACTCCGCCGATGCCTCCGGCGTACGGGACGCGGATGACTATGGGCAGTTTGATGGCGCCTTTTGTACGGTTGTGCATTTTCGCGACATGGCTGACGATCTGTTCAAAGGCTGGGTATGCGAAGGCGTCGAACTGCATCTCAATAACGGGGCGCATTCCGTTCATGGCCATGCCCACAGCCATCCCTACGATTCCGGCCTCGGCCAGCGGGGTGTCAAAGCAGCGCTGATCACCGAAGAATTTAGTGAGCCCATCGGTGATACGGAAGACACCCCCGAGCATGCCCACGTCTTCTCCGAACACTAGGACCGAGGGGTCAGCGTTCATTGCGTCAGCCAGGGCGGTATTCAGTGCCTTGGCCATTGTTAGGGGTTGGGGACCGGCGGCCACTGCGGTGGCCGCGAAGGCACGGGCAGTCGCAGCGCTGACTTTGCCGTTGGCCTCGGAGGATGTGGTGATAGTCGGGCTCACTTTGCGGCCTCCTGGGATGATGCTTCGCGGGCGAGTTCGTCGGCGAGCATGGCGGATTGTTCTTTCAGTTGCTGTGTCGGCGACGTGAAGACATGACGGAACAAATCCTGCGGGTCCACGGGCACCTCCTGGCCGAGGCCGTCTCGAAGCTGCGATGCCACGGCTTCAGCTTTCTCACTGAGCCGGGCTTCGGTCTTCTGATCAAGAAGACCTCTATCGGTGAGATAGGTCTTCATTCGAGCGACAGGGTCCTTTGCAAGCCACTCGGATACCTCGCTGTCCTGGCGGTAGCGGGTGGCATCGTCGGCATTGGTGTGGGCCTGTATGCGGTAGGTGTTGGCCTCGACCAGGAGCGGACCGGAGCCGTCGCGCGCCAATTTCACCGCACGTGAAAGAACGGCGAGGAGCGCCACCAGGTCGTTTCCGTCGACGCATTCACCAGGCATTCCATAGCCGACGGCCTTGTGGGCGAGCGACGGTGCAACCGACTGCTGCGCCAGGGGCACCGAGATTGCGTACTTATTGTTTTGGACAAAGAAGACAACCGGGAGGTGGAAGACTGCAGCGAAATTCAACGCCTCATGGAAGTCCCCTTCACTGGTCGCCCCATCACCGCACAAGGCCAATGCGACGGTGTCCTCTCCGCGGAGCTTCGCGGCGTGAGCGACCCCCACCGCGTGCAGCAACTGGGTCGTCAGGGGAGTGCACTGGATGCCCATCCGGTATTTCGCGGGATCGTATCCGCCATGCCAGTCACCGCGGAATATCGTCATGGTTTGAACAGGGTCAACACCACGGGCCATTACTGCTACGGAGTCGCGGTAGGTGGGGAACATCCAGTCCGTTTCACGCAGACAGAGAGCCGCGGCGACCTGGCAGGCTTCCTGGCCATGGCTGGATGGATAAACAGCCATGCGCCCCTGCCGGACGAGTGCCGAGTTCTGGTCGTTGACCCGCCGACCGACGACGAGCTGCTCGTACGCGGCCAGCAGTTCCTCATCGCTGGGCAGGGGATACTCGTGGCCCGGTTCGGTGCCCTGCTCGCGGATGTCTTTGAGGTGGCCGTCGGGATCCACCATCTGAATCTGATGGCGCGCGGGAAGCATGTAGTCCTCAGCTGAAATGCCGAACTTCTGGATGGCCTCGGCCGCCCGGTTGTTGACCGGCTGCGCCGGCGGGGCTTGATCGGTGGAGAGCGTCATTGGTCAGTCCTTGGGTAGAGCACTATTTGGCACAATTATGCAATTCATCCCGTTTCGTATCTACGAACGTGGATGATTCCGGACTTTTTCCTCGAAACTCCCGATTCTTGGCGACATCTGTCTTTTGTGACTGACATTACGCCGGGGAGCGTAGACGGATTGCTGCAGACCATGTCAGTCAGGCGTAATGGTTCGAAAAGCAGCACGCACAATGAAACCCGCCCGCCAATGCCGACTTCCCGAAGCCGGGAAACCGCCAGGCACGGCAAGAACATCGCCGACTGGTTGTCGCTGGGTTCCAGGCCCGCCAGTAGTTCTGCAGCAGGCGTCGGCAGTGTGTGGTGATTCCCATCCCGCCCAGGACCCGGCGCCTGGCGTCGAGGCCTGTGTGCCTTCGATATGTCCTGTTCGCCTATCTGTTGCTGCCTTCCATAGCCCCTACGTGCCACTTGGTGGACCCCGGTCACCACGAAAGGCACGGGGTCATCCGATGGAAGAGCCTCCGTCAGGGACCGTCCGCGTGAACGAGGCCGGGAACGCGCAGCCCGCCACTGACAAGGTTGAGCCGCGGCTCATGGGAGCCGGGCGAACTCGCCGGCCCGATTAGCCGCAAAGATGAGCGTAGCGCTGTGGCGTCCCAGCACAACTAACGCTCCGGCTGCTAACCCTCTGCAAGGGCTGGGCGTGAGTCCTAAACACTCCAGTCAAAGAAGCCCTTGCCCGTTTTGCGTCCCAGTTCGCCCCGGGCCACCTTGTCCTTTAGGATCTGCGGCAGAGTAAACCGCTCACCCAGTGTCGCATGGTGGTATTCAGCGATTCCGAGCCGTACGTCCAACCCCACGATGTCCGCGGTCTTGAGTGGTCCGGTGGGGTGCTTGTAACCCAACACCATGGCGGCATCAATGTCTTCCGGTGAAGCCACACCTTCCTCCGCCATACGCATTGCCTCCAAGGCGATGGCAACGCCAAGCCTGGACGATGAAAACCAGGAGCATCATTGACGACGATGGCCGTTTTCCCCAGCGCGACAACCCATTCTTTGGCCGCCGCGGCAAGAGCGTGGGAGGTGCGTTCACCCAGCACCACTTCGATGAGGGTGGATGCCGGAATGGGTTGAAGAAGTGCAGGCCTAGGAAGTTAACAGGGCGGTCCAGCTCTTTCGCCAGCCCGTCTACCGAGGGGGAAGACGTGTTGGATGCCAAGTACGAATCGAAGGACAATCGCGCCTCGATGCCGCGCAGGGCGGTGACCTTCAGGTCCCAGTCCTCCGGCACGGCTTCCACCACCAACTGCCGGTCCGCGAAGGAATCGTGGTCGGTGCCCACACCAGTCGAGTGATCAACTCTTCGAAGCTGCCGTCAATAACGTCCAACTCGATGCTTTTCAGCACCGCGGCCTCCACCCTTTCCCGGGCGGCCTCGGCGGACACGTCGTCGCGCTCAACCACCAGCACGTCTGGGGCCGGTCTTGCATGCCGGTAGCTCCGTGCTCGATGTAACGCTTAGCCCAGCGGCTTGCGGTAGGCACTGAGACGTTGAACCGTTCAGCCGCGCGGCGCAACGGCCAATGATGATTTACCACGCATTGGGTGAGCTTCAAGCGCCCGGCAGGGCAAGGATCGCGTCAGAGTGGGACACGAGGACCTCCGGGTGTTGTGTGTTGCTCTCGACAAGCTCCACACAACACCCGGAGGTCCTCTTTGTTGCGTCAATTCCCACCCCGTGTCACCAACCTAATGGCTCAGTACACCTAGGACGCCGACCTTCGAGGGCAGGCGGGAGAATGTTGTTGATCGTTCATTGGATCCACTTTCAGGTCAAGTTGTCACCGGCTCCGCGAATCAGACCTTCTCCAGCAGCATGGCGGTTCCCTGCCCGACACCTATGCACATGGTGGCGAGGCCGATTTTCGCGTCCTCCCGCTCCATCCGTCCGAGCAGCGTGATGGCAATTCGTGCCCCGCTGGAACCCAGCGGATGCCCGAGCGCGATAGCACCGCCATCAAGGTTCACGATGTCGGGCTCCAGACCCAGGCGCCGGATGCACGCGAGCGACTGGGTGGCGTACGCTTCATTAAGCTCCACCGCAGATAGGTCTCCCACGCTAAGGCCGGACCGCTTGAGGATCTTCTGTGTAGCGGGGACAGGGCCGATGCCCATAATTTCAGGTTCGCACCCGGCTGAGGCGCCGTCGATGATCCTCGCCCGCGGCCTCAGGCCCAGCCGCTCGATGGCCGCCTCCGAGGCCACGATGATGGCGGATGCACCGTCGTTCAAGGACGAGGCGTTACCCGCCGTGACCACGGTGCCACCATGAGCTACTGGCTTCAGGTTCGCGAGGACGTCCATGGTTGTACCGGCTCGAGGGCCTTCGTCCGTATCAACCACTGTTTCAGACTTACGCGTTTTGACCGTCACAGGGACGATCTCGTCCCTAAACCGCCCCGCTTCGATGGCGGCAAGGGCCAGTTCATGCGAGCGGACGGCGAAGGCGTCCGCTTGCTCGCGGCTGATTCCGTCCACCCGGGCCACCTCCTCCGCGGTTTCCGGCATTGAGTAGGTCATCTTGCCGCCGCGGGACAGCGAACCCTGCTGGAAAAGCGGATTGGGAAAACGCCAGCCAAGGGAAGTATCGAAAATTTGTCCCGGTTTGGCGAAGGCGCTGCTGGGTTTTTCCTGGGCCCAGGGCGCCCGGCTCATAGACTCGACGCCGCCCGCGATGACGACATCCGCGGCGCCCGCCTTGATCATGTGGCTGGCCTGAATGATCGCGCTCAAGCCGGAACCGCACAGCCTGTTGACCGTGATGCCAGGAATATGAAGGGGCAAGCCGGCCAGCAGGGTGGCCATCCGGGCAACGTTGCGGTTCTCCTCGCCGGCACCGTTTGCGTTGCCAAGGATGACCTCGTCAATGCCGTCCGGGTCAAGACCGGCACGGGTGACTGCCTCGCGCACCACCAGAGCAGCCAGGTCGTCGGGCCGTACGGACGAAAGTGCGCCGCCGTATTTGCCAACCGGTGTTCGCACGCCGCCAACAAGGAAAGCCTGGGACTCCGCAACGAACCTGGAGCGGGTGAGAGGGGCAGATGGAACCATGACATTCCTCCGAAGGTATAGGGAGTTGGCTCGAGACGAGTGGGAAAGCGTGACCGGTGGAGTCGGATTTTATACCGATCGTTCAGTCAGGAAATTTAAGATAGCACCCAGCCTCAGCGCCGGTCAATCAATTGGGCAGGCCTGTCTGCGCGGTTTCCTATGGACGCCGAGAAATGTCGCGACCGGGGCGGGGCAATCGTGTACCCTTTTATTTACCGAACGAACGGTCAGTAAATCTTTTCTCTTTCCCTTTTTCCTTTTTCCTGGAAGGACCGTCAACGATGACCACCACAGCCACAGCTCCCCAGGCCACGGTCGACACCGTGGAGACAGTGCCCAGCTTCGTCATGGATGCCCGGTAGACGCCCGACGCCGGCGCGCTGGGATCCGCCGTCCCTGTCCGGGATGCGAGCACGGGGGAGGTCCTGGCCAAGGTGAGCACGGAAGGCCTGGACCTTGCCGCCGTCGTGGAGTGCGGTCTGGATGTTCCGGCAGCCCCCCGGCGGCGGGCGGCGCGGCAACCACTCCGAGCACCACGGCTACATCCTCGCCGAGATGCAGGTGCTGGCCCGCCAGTATCCCGGGGCGAGCTGGTGACAGTAATGGAGATGTACGTCGCCGGCGCCGGGACCAGGTCCAGGGGCGCCGTGCGGAAGGCGTGGGACATCGCGGCCACCGTGGTGGATGCGGAGATCCCGGTACTCACCATCGCGGATTTGGGCATCCTCAGAGACTTGAGGGTGACGGAGGAACACAACGCAGCCGACGGCGGGCTGGTCCCGCCGGTCCAGGTCACCATCACGCCCACGTACTCGGGCTGCCCGGCCATGGACGCCATCCGCGATGACCCCCAGCGGCCTTCACCAAGGCTGGCTACCCCAGCGTCCATGTGGACCTGGTCCTGGCCCCCGCGTGGACTACTGACTGGATGACGGAGGGCGGCAAGGCGAAGCTGTGGGAGTACGGCATCACGCCGCCGTCGGGTGTGGCATGCCAGGACTGCAAGGAACCGTTCGACTACTTCAAAGTCCTGTAAGGAACCCCCATGCCTGTTGTCCACCAGACCGCCGCCGAAGAGGCTGAGGTGACCGGCCGCCGTCGTCCGTCTTTCCATACCCTCACCGTGCAGGAGGTGCGCCGGCTCACCGAGGACGCCATCGAGGTGACGTTCGCCGTCCCGCCGGAGCTTGCCGGCAAGTTCGACTACCTGCCCGGCCAGTACGTGGCCCTGCGCACCACGCTGCCGGATGAGACCGGCGAGCCGAAGGAAATCCGGCGCAGCTACTCCATCTGCGCCGAGCCGCGCAGCTTCGCGGACGGCACCAGCGAGATCCGGGTGGCCATCAAGAAGGACCTGGGCGGGCTGTTCTCCACATGGGCCAACGCGTAGCTGAAGGCCGGGGACACCCTGGAGGTGATGAGCCCCATGGGCGCGTTCGTCTCCAAGCACGGCAGGGACGGCAAGGCCGTGGAGCAGAACCGCATGAACTCCATGAACCACCCCCAGGAGCTGGCCGGGGACGTCCTACGGGGAAGCCAGCTTTGTGGCCATCGCCGCGGGCTCGGGCATCACCCCGGTGATTTCGATCGCTAGGACGCTGCTGGCCGCCAACCCGGACACCCGGTTCGACCTGATCTACGCCAACAAGGCCGCCATGGACGTGATGTTCCTGGAGGAGCTGGCGGACCTGAAGGACAAGTACCCGCAGCGGCTGGCCATCCACCACGTCCTGTCCCGGGAGCAGCGGATCGCGCCGCTGCTGTCCGGCCGGATCGATGCGGAGAAGCTGCAGCAGCTGCTGGGCACCGCCCTGCACGCGGACGACGTGGACGAGTGGTTCCTGTGCGGGCGGTTCGAGCTGGTGCAACTGTGCCGGGACACCCTGGCCGAGCGCGGGGTGAAGCCGGAGAACGTCCGGTTCGAGCTGTTCTCCGGCAAGCCGGACCACCCGGAGGGGCAGGCCGGCCGTCCCGTCATCGTGGACGAGAGCCAGGAGACCTACAAGATCACGTTCAAGCTGGACGGCCTGCAGGGCGAGGTGGCCAGCCCCACGCACGCCCGCGAGTCCATCCTCAACGCCGCGCTGCGGGTGCGCCCGGACGTGCCGTTCGCGTGCGCCGGGGGAGTGTGCGGCACCTGCCGGGCCAAGGTGGTCACCGGCAGCGTGACCATGGACGAGAACTACGCGCTGGAGCAGGATGAGCTGGACAGGGGCTACGTGCTCACCTGCCAAAGCCACCCCACCAGCAAGGAAGTCACGGTCGACTTCGACGTCTAAGCCTTCCCCCTTTGCCCGTCTGAACATAAGAGTTCCATGATTTCCCTTTCCATCAGCAAGGGCAACGCCGAAGTCGTCCTGGACGCGCCGCACAAGCTGAACTCGCTGGACGAGCAGGCACTCACGGATCAATCCCAGGCGTACGACGCCGCTGCCGCCGCCTCGCGCGGTGAGGTGCGGGCGCTGATGCTGCGACGGGTTTGCTGACACTCGCGACAATTTCAGAGAAGTCGCCCTAGTACTACAGTCGCGTTTAGTCTTGGCTGCGTCGGCGGTTTAATCGGACTTTCCGCTTGGGGCCTGTTAATCGTTGGTGGTGAGTGATGATATTTGTGTGGCGGACGTAGAAGAGTGGGCCGAAGGTCTGGAGGAAATCGGCGAT
>NZ_JBFTOG010000067.1:0-11473 GCF_056397865.1 Arthrobacter sp. 05L417 | reverse complement strand
TTCTCGGTCCAGACGTGCTTGCCCGCGTTCACGGCAGCCGTGGCCACCTCGACATGGGCTGCCGGGATGGTCAGGTTCACGATGATCTCGACGTCGGGATGGTTCAGCGCCAGCTCCGGCGAACCGAACTCGGGGATGCCGTATTCCTTCGCCCGGGCCTCCGCGGCTTCCTCGAACAAATCCGCGATGACGTGGACCTTCAGGTCCGGGAAGACCGTCAGGTTGTCCAGGTAGGCCTTGCTGATGTTGCCCGCCCCGATGACCGCGACCCCCACCGGCCCCCGGCGGGCGGACGGGGTGGACTGGTGCGTTGCCGCGCTCATGCGTTCACGTCCTGTGCTGCGTTGTCCTGAAGGAAGGCGAGGCTCTGGGCGATGCCTTCAAAGATGTCTCCGGCGTAGTCGTCGAACTCCACGACGCCCACTTCCAGGGACTTGGCGGCAGCAACGACGTCGAGCACCGGGATGGTGCCCTGGCCGGCAGGCTGCTGGGCCTTGGTGTCGGTGGTGCCGGGGCCGTCCTTGATGTGGATGAACTTTACGCGGTCGCCGAGGCGGGCGAGCAGTTCCACCGGGTTCTGGCCTCCAACAGCGGCCCAGTAGGTGTCGACTTCCAGGACCAGTTCCGGGTCAAGGAGGCCTTCGAAGTACTCCAGGGCGGTCTGGCCCTCGATGATGGACTCGAGTTCCCAGGCGTGGTTGTGGTAGCCGACGCGGATGCCGTATTCGGCGCCCTTCTTCGCTGCGGCGTTGAGTTTTGCAGCGGTGGCCTGGATGTCCTCGGCGTTCCGCCAGTGCTCGGCAGGCAGGTACGGATCGATGACCGTGGAGATGCCCAGTTCCTTCGCAGCGGCGAAGATCTCATCCTGGTCCTGGCTCAACAGCGGCGCGTGCCCTGACGGGGCGCTCAGCCCGTTCTCCTTCAACGCGGCGCCGAGCTCCTTCGCGGTGGCCACGAAATTGTAGGGTTCAACCTGCGTGAAACCGATCTCGGCAACCTTCTTGATGGTGCCCGGCAGGTCTTCCTGCATGGCATTGCGCAGGGTATACAGCTGGATGGAGTAAGACATGGTTTTCCTTTGCGTTGTCAGTTGCGTGAAAAAGGTTCGATTATCGGCCGGCGAGGGATCCGCCGATGCCGCCGACGCTGAAGTACTTGTTCAGCGTGGCGAAAACGATGATGGGCGGGAGCATCATGACGACGGCGAGTGCCATGACGCCGGACCAATCGGTGAGGTTTTGCTGGAAGAAGGACTGCACGCCCACGGGCAGGGTAAAGATTTCGTTGGAGCGCAGGAACACGATCGCTACGAGGTAGTCGTTCCAGGCCAGGAGGAAGGCGAAGATCGCCGTGGACAGGATGCCGGGCAGGGAATTGCGCAGCACCACCTTCGTGAACGATCCGAACACGGAGCAGCCGTCGATCCAGGAGGCTTCCTCGAGGCTGACCGGGATGGAATCGAAGTAGGCCGCCATCATCCAGGTGGCCACGGTCATGGTGGACCCGACGTAGATGATGATCAGGCCGAGCAGGTTGTCCACGAGTCCCATGCCTGCGAAGAGGATGAACAGCGGGACCACGGAGGTGATGATCGGCAGGGACTGCATGACGAACAGCAGCAGGGAGTAGCCGGAGACGGCTTTGGAGCGGCCGCGCGAGAGGACGTAGCCGGCGGGTGCGGCGACGGCGACAGAGACGATCACCGTGGAAAGCGTGGTGACGAGGCTGTTGGTCAACCAGGTGCCGGCGAGGGTCTTGGAGAAGACGCCCGTGATGTTTTCCAGGGTCAGGCCGGTGGCGGTGCTGTTCGGGCCCGGTGTGAGGGCCAGGACCACCGTGACCATGATCGGGACGAGGACGATCGCGGTGATGGCAAGGATCAGGACGAACCGCCACCAGCGTCCGCGCATGCCTGCTTCGGAGAGGACGCGGCGGGTTTTCTCGGGTCCCGCGACGCCGAGCGCGGGTCCGGATTCGGGGTGGGCGTGGAGTACTGCGCTCATTATTCGACGCTCGACTTTCGGATCTGGCGGTACAGGAAGACCGACACGACGACGAGGGTGAGGGTCATGAGGAAGGCGATGGCGACGCCGGGACCGGTCTGGAAGTCCTGGAAGACGCTGCGGTAGGCCAGGACAACGAGGGAGGTGGTGGCGTCGACGGGGCCGCCGCCGGTGAGCAGGTAGATGGTGGGGAAGTCGTTGACGCAGAAGATCGTCATCAGGATCCAGCTGATGTAGGTGGAGCGGGCGATCATCGGCAAGGTGATCTGGGTGAACTGTTGCCACTTGCTGGCGCCGTCCATGCTGGCCGCTTCGTAGACGGTGGTGTCCACGGAGGCCAGGGCGGCGGAGATCATCATCATCATGAAGGGGAAGCTGACCCAGACCTTGAAAACCATGACCATGACGGCGGCGAGGTGCGGGTCGGCCAGGAACAGCGGCGTGCCCAGTCCGAGGTTGCGGAAGATAGAGGGGATGAGGCTGTCCGGGGTGGCGACGAGCCAATTCCAGGCGGTGGAGGACACC
This sequence comes from Arthrobacter sp. 05L417, assembly GCF_056397865.1. Taxonomy (NCBI): domain Bacteria; kingdom Bacillati; phylum Actinomycetota; class Actinomycetes; order Micrococcales; family Micrococcaceae; genus Arthrobacter; species Arthrobacter sp. 05L417. The sequence continues at coordinate 8,945 of NZ_JBFTOG010000067.1, read as the reverse complement.
ACGATCGGCACCACCCAGGGCAGGAGGAGCAGGACCTTGAAGGTGCCGCCCGCCGGGATCTTGGTGCGCAGGAGCAGGGCCAGGCCAAGGCCCACCAGCCAGGAGCCGAAGACACCGACGATCGTGAACCACAGCGTGAACTGTGCGGCCTTCCAGAAGGCGGGCGAAGACAGTACGGTGGCGAAGTTGTCGACGCCGACAAAGTTCCCGGTGTCGATCAGGGAGCCGTCGTGCGTTGCCTGGACGCCGGCGTAGATCAGCGGGTAGCCGTTGATCAGGACGAGCAGGACGATGGACGGCAGCAGGAGCCAGAAAAAGGTCCGTTTGGTCTGGCCCGACAGTTTGCTCTTGCGGTTCAGGCCGCCGCTGCGGTGTTGTGACCCGCCACCCGGGCCGCCGGGGGCGAGGCCCCGGCGGGCCCGGGCCAGGCCCGATTGTGCGGTGGTTGATGACATGGCAGGCCGCTTTACTTCTTGAGGACTGACTGGAGACCGGTCTGGAAGGCCGTGAGTGCCGACTTGGCGTCGGTCTTGCCTGTGAGGATGGTCTGGGTGAACTGGTTGAGTGCCTGGCCGCCGTCAAGGACAGCGAGGTTGGCGTTGAGGGACGTTCCCTGCGCGGCGAAGGTCTTCGCGATGGGCTGGTATTCCTTGACGATCTTGACGTTGTTGGGATCGCTGGCAAACTCGGGAAGTTCGGTGATGGACTTGAAGACCGGGAGCGCGTTCATGAGCTTCTGCTGCCACAGGGATTTGAGCTGTCCCATGTAGTAGGTCAGGAATGCCTCGGAAGCATCCTGGGAAGGGGTGTTCTTGTACATCATGATGTTGTTCGGGAACACCAGTGTGGCCTTGTCGCCGTGTGGACCGGCCATCGGGCTGGCCACCAGGAGATCCCCGGAGGTGTCGCCTACGCGCTGCGGGACGCCGAGCACGTACATTCCGAAAGCGGCCTTCTTGTTCTTCCACTGCGCGTCGAGGTTGTCCGAGGTGTAGCTGACGGCCGCAGGGTCGATGATGCCGTTGGAGACCAGTTCGAGGAGGAACTCGGTGGCTTCCACGTTGCGGTCGTTCATGACGTCCAGCTGGCCGTCCTTGGTGAAGACGCCACCGCCGTTGTTGATCATCATCATGATCATCAAGTGGTTGCCGATGTTGTTGCCGGCTCCGGAGCCTGTCGCGAACCCGACGGCACCGATGCCCTTGAGCTTCTTGCCGGCCTCGAGCAGGCTGGGCCAGTCGGTCGGAACCGCTACACCGGCCTGGTCGAATAGGGACTTGCGGTACCACAGGGGGCGCATGTCCAGCTGCCACGGGACAGCAACGTAGCCCTTGTCCGACTTGAACGGCTCCAACACGCCGGGCAGGAAGTCGTCGAACTGGCCGTTCTTCTTGAGCGCATCGATGACTTTGTCCGCGTAGGCGATCTGGCCCTGCTGCTCGAACTGGAACGCCTGGAAGCCACCACCGGTGGACACCGCCGGACCGGTCTTGGACGCAATGGCCGAGGAGAACGTCTGGTAGAAGTTGTTCCACTGGATGATCTGGTAGCTGGCCTTGCTGTTGGCCCCCGAGAAGCCCTCGGTGATCTTCTTCGCGGCGTCGTTATAGGCCGGGGTGGCCCACGGCATGTCCCAGAACTTGATCGCGCCGCCAGCGGAGCTCGAGCTGGAGCCGCCACCGCAAGCTGCGAGCAGGGGGACAGCCGCTGCTGCCGCCGTGAGGCCCAGGAAACCCCTGCGGGAGAAATTGCGGCTGGCTTCGGACTGAACATTCATGATGATTCCTTTCGGGACCGCTGCGTGGTCTTCGCGTTTGATGCGGTCCGGCTCGTCGTCGAGAAGGCTAATGATTGCTTTGATGCTCTGTTTTGCTCGATTGTGCTGGTTGCGTGTTTAAGGAGAGGTGCAGGTTCAGGAGAGGTGCGCGATGGATTCCGTCAGCCGCGCAAAGCCAGCCAGATCGGAGGGGAGGGTACCGGCGTCGAGGTGTTCCTTGAGCCGGCGCCAGGTGGTGCGGTGGGCGGATTCGTAAACCGTCGGCAGGAGGATTTCCCCTTGGGGCCCGGTGGCGCGGACTTCTGCCGGCCAGGCGGCAAGCGGTTCCGGGACCGCAATGCTGACAGCGCCGTCGTCGGTATAGAGGCGGAAGTCGACGCCGGCGGGCCGGGAGTTGCTCAGCACGCCTTGGAGCGAAACCGGAGCTCCGTTGGCGAGGCGGGCGGAAACCGTGTAGCCGTGCGTTCCGCGGTGCAGGACGCGAAGCGCGTCCAGTTGCCCGGTGACGCGCACGACGGCGGCGAGGTGCTCGGTGAGCAGCCGTTCCGGATCCGCGCCTGCCGCGGCCGTCGCGACCGTGTCTAGCATGGCGGCGCGGCCGGCTACCGTGCGGACGGCGTCTTCGGCTCCAGCGAGACCTGGGTTGGATGCCCAGCGCTGGTCCAGGACCACCGCGACGCCGCGTGCTTCGGCGGCGTTGAGCAGGGCGGCCGTGTTTTCCGGGACCGGGTTGACGACGACGATGCCCGACGCTCCGCCGTCGATCGCCTTGATCGCCTCGGCGGTCCAGCCCGCGGCGCCGTCGAGGGCGGAGATCCGTGCGGCCTCCCCGGCCGCTACCGGACCGTAGCTCGCCGGAAGCGAAGCAACCGCGAGTGCCACGGAGCCGCTCTCTTCCGCCTGCGGGGTGGCAGTGACCGTGTAACGGGTGCTCATGAGTGGGCTCCTGCATGGCTGTTCGCGTGCTCCGCCGCGGCGACATCCACTGTGGCGTCGGCAATGGCTATCGCGAAGGTGAGGTCATTGATGAGGCTTTCGGCTGACGGCGGTTGCTTGGTTCCGAGGGCCAGTTGGGCGAGTTCGCGCCATTCGCCCTCGTAGCCGTTGTGCTCGAACGGTCCGTAGGTGGTGCTTGTGCCGCCGCGGGTGATGGTTGCGACGGCGGAACCCGCCTGTACATAGGAAGGAGTGAAGTCCACGCGAAGGGCTGCGTCGTCCGAGATCGCTTCGAAGACCCATTCCGGCTTCCAGGTTTTGTTCATGGCTGCCCTGAGTTCGATGATCCGGTCACCTGCCCCCTGTTTTCCGGAACGAAGGGAGATCACGTAACCGAAGGGGCGCACGTGGCGTGCCTGTAGCACCTCGAGGTCTTCGAAATCCGGCGTGAAGCGGCGGACGAGGGGAAGGTCGTGGATGGCGAGTCCCATGATGCCGCCGCGGAGGGCGTTCTTGATGACCTCGATGTCGCTGTAGTCAGGGGTGCCGCCTGCGGGCCGGGTGATGATTTCGGTGGCGAAGTCTTCGAAACGGGCATTGGGCGGGAGAACGATGGAAGAACGGATGGTGTGGACGTTCTCAGGGAGATCGCCCCAATTGCCTTCCGCTGCGAGCCAGCCTGGATCGAAGGTGTGCATGGCGCCCACGATGATCGGCACGCCCGTTTCCTCGCTGACCGCCGAAATCCGGGCCGCCTCCTCACCGCTCATGGCGAAGGGCTTTTCGCAGAGGACGGCCTTCTTTCCCGCGCGGCACGCGGCGATGACTTGGTCCGCGTGGAACTGGTGGGGGCTGCAGATCGCGACGATGTCGACGTCGGGATCGCCCAGGAGCGCGTCCATGCTGGTGCTGTGGTTGGCGCCGACGCGTGCTGCGACCGATTCGGCGACCACTGCGTCGACGTCCATGATGTGGCGGACTTCCAGGATGTTCCGGAGCCGGGCCAGGGAAGGAAGGTGGATTGCTTGGGTGACCGGGCCGGCGCCAAGAATGCCGACGCCGAGGGGCTGTGGTGATCCTAACGATGTTGCCTGTGAGTGGCTGGACAAGATCAGTTACCTCTTCGTAAACGGAGTCTCTGAGTTTCAGCACGGCCTGGTGGGCTGCGTGACCCTTCTCACAAACAACCTACGACGACTTTTGTCGATGAGCAAGCAAAAGTTGAAAATCATTCGACAATCTTTTTGCTGCGTGACAGCCATAAGCAATCGTGCTATCACTGATGCATGACTTCAGCACCCGAAAAAGCCCCGGGCAAGGACGGTTCCGTACAGGACGCCGGGAGCCTTTCGCGTGCAGGAGATCTGTTTCAGCTTCTTCGCGACGGCCAGGCACGAACCCGCGCCGAACTCGCCATCACCACCGGACTGGCCCGTTCCACCGTCGCCTCGCGCATCGACGCCCTCATGAACTCCGGACTCGTGGGCCCCGCCGGTGAGGCGAGTTCCAGCGGCGGCAGGCCGCCGTCGCGCTTCGCCTTCAACCCCGCCGCCCGCGTTGTCTTGGCGGTCGACGTCGGAGCGACGCACGTGATCGTCGCGGTCACCGATCTCGGCGGAACAGTCTTGGCCGAGCACCGCCTCGCGCAGGAAGTCGCCGACGGTCCCGAGATCGTGCTTGGCAGGGTTGTGTCGGAAGGACGGGAGCTCCTCACCGAAGCCGGCCGCAGCCTTGACGACCTTGCCGGGATCGGCATCGGGCTGCCCGGCCCGGTGGAACACGACACCGGCAGGCCGATCAAGCCGCCGATCATGCCCGGCTGGGACGGATTCGACGTGGTCCGTTACATGCAGCGTTCGCTGCCGGTTCCCGTCCTGGTGGACAACGACGTCAACATCATGGCCTTGGGCGAACGCACAGCGTATTGGCCGGACCACGACAATTTGCTCTTCATCAAAATCGCCACGGGCATCGGCGCGGGCATCATCAGCAGCGGCGAGCTGCAGCGCGGCGCAAACGGCACCGCCGGGGACCTCGGCCACGTCCGGGTTCCCCGCGGCGACGACGTCCTCTGCCGCTGCGGGAACTACGGTTGCCTTGAGGCACTCGCCTCGGGACCCGCCGTCGCCCGCCAACTGCACGCCCAAGGGCTCGCGGCCAGCAACGGCGGCGACGTGCTGCGGCTCGTGGCCGAGGGAAACCTCCAAGCAATCCAGGCACTCCGGCAGGCCGGACGCGACGTCGGCGATGTCCTGGCGACGGTGGTCAATCTGCTTAACCCCTCCATGATCGTGATCGGCGGCAGCGTGGGGGAGGCGGGCGAGCACCTCGTGGCCGGCATCCGCGAAGTCGTCTACCGGCGCTCCCTTCCATTGGCCACCTCGCACCTGCGAATCGGCATCTCGATGGCGGGCGACCAGGCCGCGATCCTCGGTGCGAGCCAGATGGTCACCCAGCACGTTTTGTCTCCGGCAGTGATCGAGGCCACGCTCCAAGCAACCGGCTGACGGGCGACTTATGCCGTTCCGCTGCGGCACGCCGTGATAGCAATGAAGGTGATGCCTACTTTCCCCGCCCTTCAGTGCGCCCCATGACCGGCCAATTGCTCGCCAAGGTCCCTCGAGGCTGGCTCATCCTTGCGTGCATCGGCCTCATCGCCCTCAACATGCGAGGACCCTTCGTCGCGGTTGCGCCGGTGGTGGATTCCCTGAAACGGGATCTTGGATTCTCGCCCGTGGAACTCGGGCTGCTGACGGGCATTCCAGTGCTCTGCTTCTCGCTCGCCGCCCCGCTCGCCTCAATGGCCGGACGCAGGTTCGGCGCCGAATTCGCGGTGATGCTCACGCTTGCGGGTGTGCTGGCCGGCGTCGTGATCCGCTCCAGCGGCGGCGGCATTCCGGTCATGGTGGGTACTGCCCTTATCGGCCTCGCCATCACTATCGGCAACATCGCCGTGCCACTCATCATCCGCCGCGACTTCGCCCCGCGACGCCAGGCAACCGCGATGGGTGTGTACACGGCGGCGCTGAACATCGGGTCCTTCCTGACCTCGGTGGCCACGGCCCCGCTCGCGGAACTCGTGGGCTGGCGCCTTGCCCTCGCGGCGAGTGCCCTCCTGGCGCTGGCGGCCATCCTGTTCTGGATCCCCGCCGTCGGTGCCCGCAGCGCGTTCATTCCGGCTGCGGTGCCGGCCGCCGATGGTTCGCGGGCCGGCAAGGCCTCCGGCGTTGTCTGGCTGACCGTTGGACTGACGCTCGGTTTCGCCGGCCAGGCATTCTCGTACTACGGCGTGACCGCGTGGCTTCCGAGCTTCCTGGCCGACGAACTGGGCATGGGCACCGCACAAGCCGGCGCGGGATCGTCGCTCTTCCAGATTCTCGCGATTGTCGGTGGCCTCGGCGTCCCGCTGCTCGCCCGTTTCGCCAGTACGACGGCGGTGGCGGCCACCTTGGGTGCCTTGTGGCTCACAGTGCCGTTGGGCTTGTTGCTGGCCCCGGGCTGGTGGTGGCTGTGGTCATCCCTCGGCGGAGTCGCGCAGGGTGGCGGCATCACGGTCATCTTCATCGCCATCATCAAGTTCGCCCGCGACCAAGCCTCGGCAGGGAAGATGTCCGCCGTCGTGCAAGGGGTCGGTTACTGCTTCGCGGCCTTGGCTCCAACCGTCATCGGCTACGTGCACAGCGTCTCCGGCAGCTGGACCGTGCCGCTCCTGGTAATCCTTGGCTCGGTCGCCGCGTTCTGCGTTTGCACCACCCTCTCGGTGCGCTGGGTGGCCCGGCAACGCTAGCCCCGCGCGAACGTCGTCGTCCCTTAACCCCGCGCGAACTGGCAGCAGATGACCGTTCCCAAGCGTTTTGGGGTCATCTGCTGCCAGTTCGCGCGTGTTGATGAACGTGTTGATGAAGGGGTTCCGTCGCTGGGCTGCCCTCCCCGACCATCGGGGTCACTTGTTGCGAAGAGTGCAGACAGCCCAGCGGCGGGAGCTTTTATCTACGGATTCAGGCGGCGACGAGTTCTTCCTTGGTCGCTTCCTCGCGGGCTTCGGTGAGGTAGCGGGCGTAGGCCGGGATGGTCAGGAAGGTGGGGAACTCCTCGGCCAGGGTGACTTCTTCGAAGATGCTGCGGGCGTCGTTGAAGCGGTCGTCGTCGAAGCGTTCGAGGCGTGCGAACTCTTCGTCCAGGAGGTCGTTGATCCACTCGCGGGTGATGACTTCACCGGTGTCGGTGATGGCGTGGGAGTAGATCCATTGCCACAGCTGTGAACGGGAGATCTCCGCCGTTGCCGCGTCTTCCATGAGGTTGTGGATAGCCACGGCACCGTTGCCGCGCAGCCAGGACTCGATGTAGCGGATGCCCACCTCGATGTTGTTCCGGATGCCGGTTTCGGTGATGGTGCCCGTGGTGGAGGCGACGTCGATCAGGGCACGGTCGTCGGGGGTGACGTCCTCGCGTGAGCGGTCCAGCTGGTTCGGACGGTCCCCGAGTACGCCGTCGAACACTTCCCGGCACACCGGGACCAGGTCCGGGTGTGCGACCCAGGAACCGTCGAAACCGTCGCCGGCTTCGCGGGTTTTGTCCGCGCGGACCTTCTCGAACGCTGCCGTGTTGGCGGCCTCGTCCTTGCGGTTGGGAACGGCTGCGGCCATGCCGCCGATCGCCATGGCGCTGCGGCGGTGGCAGGCCCGGACCAGCTGCTCGGTGTAGGAGCGCATGAACGGCTGGGTCATGGAGACCTGGGCGCGGTCCGGCAGCACGAAGCGGGGGCCGCGGGTGCGGAAGTTCTTGATGACGGAGAAGATGTAGTCCCAGCGGCCGGCGTTTAGGCCCGAGGCGTGATCGCGCAGCTCGTACAGGATTTCCTCCATTTCGAACGCCGCGGTGATGGTCTCGATCAGCACCGTGGCGCGGATGGTGCCCTGCGGGATGCCGAGCAGGTCCTGGGCCTGGATGAAGATGTCGTTCCAGAGGCGGGCCTCGAGGTGGTTCTCGATCTTGGGCAGGTAGAAGTACGGGCCCTTGCCCTGTGCCAGCAGGCGGCGGGCGTTGTGGAAGAAGAACAGGCCGAAGTCGACCACGCCACCGGCAACGGGCTTCCCGTCGATGAGCATGTGTTTCTCCGGCAGGTGCCAGCCGCGGGGCCGGACCACGATGGTCGGCAGTTCCTCGGCGGCACGGAGCTTGTACTCCTTGCCCTCGGGCGACGTGAAGTCGATCCGGCGTTCCAGGGCATCCGTGAGGTTCAACTGGCCCTGGATGACGTTGCGCCAGGTGGGGGTGGAGGAGTCTTCCATGTCGGCCAGCCACACCTTGGCGCCGGAGTTCAGCGCGTTGATGGTCATCTTCCGGTCAACCGGCCCGGTGATCTCCACACGTCGGTCCTCCAGGCCCGGTGCCGGCGGAGCGACGCGCCAGTTCGGATCGTTGCGGATTTCCGCCGTCTCCGGGAGGAACCGCGGGTCCTGGCCGCTGGCGATCTGGCCGCGGCGGGCGTGCCGGGCCTGCATCAGCTCCTGGCGACGCTCCGCCGTGGCCCGATGCAGGGTTGCCACGAACTCAATGGCATCCGGAGTAAGGACCTCGTTCTGCCGGTGAATGGGCTGGGCGGTCAGCGTGATGCCGTTGATCGTGTAATTGTCGGTGAAGCTGTTCATTTCAATCTCTCCTCAGAGAAGCAATGTTCGACGGCGGGCTGTTGGTTTGGCTGGGTTCGGGGCCGGGTTGCGTGCCGACCAAGGCAATCCTCCGCGTGCTATTCCCCATCCCCGCCCGAGGAGGCCTCGCAAAGCTCGGCCGGGGCGGGGACAGGGCCCCTTTTACGCACGCTTCCGGATCACCTTGTCCGGCTGCCGGTAAGGCGCCTTACGCTCAAGGCCGGAGGGCCGGTATTGCGGCAGCCTGCGTAAAGGGGCCCTGTGCCCATCCCCGACCGAGTTCTACGAGGTCATGGGATGGGCATGGGGATAGCAGGCAGAGCATTGCCGGTCCGTAGGCCGTAGGCGAGTGCCGCCGTCGGGATGGGCCCACTGCCGCCAGGTTCCCTCGCGAGCTTGCGAGCGGAGGGAGCGGCTGGGGATTAGTGGAACTGGCCTTCTTCGGTGGATCCCACCAGGGCCAGGGTGGATGCGTTCGGGTTGAGCGCAGTTGCGATGTCGTCGAAGTAGCCGGTGCCGACTTCGCGCTGGTGCTTGGTTGCGGTGTAGCCGCGGGACTCGGAGGCGAATTCCTTTTCCTG
>NZ_JBFTOG010000066.1:0-12821 GCF_056397865.1 Arthrobacter sp. 05L417 | reverse complement strand
GAGCACGGCAAGGTCATCTCCGACGCGAAGGGCGAGATCGGCCGCGGCCTGGAGGTCATCGAGTTCGCCTGCGGGATCCCGACCCTGCTCAAGGGCGAGTACTCGGACCAGGTCTCCACCGGCATCGACGTGTTCTCCTTCCGCGAGCCGCTCGGCGTCGTCGCCGGGATCACCCCGTTCAACTTCCCCGTCATGGTGCCGCTGTGGATGGCGCCGATGGCGATCGCCACGGGCAACGCGTTCATCCTCAAACCCTCCGAACGGGACCCCTCCGCCTCCATGCTGCTCGCGAAGCTCTGGAAGCAGGCAGGCCTGCCCGACGGCGTGTTCCAGGTCCTGCACGGGGACAAGGAAACCGTCGACGGCCTGTTGACCCACCCGGACGTGGACGGCATCTCCTTCGTCGGCTCCACCCCGATCGCGAAGTACGTCCACGAAACCGCCACCCGGCACGGCAAACGGGTCCAGGCCCTGGGCGGGGCGAAGAACCACGCGATCATCATGCCCGACGCCGACCTGGACAACGCCGCCGACCACCTCGCCGCCGCCGCGTTCGGGTCCGCCGGGGAACGCTGCATGGCCATCTCGGTCGCGGTCGCCGTCGGGGACGCCGCCGAGCTGCTGGTCAAGAAGGTCGAGGAACGCGCCCTGGCCGTGAAGGTCAAGAACGGCGCCGAGCCCGACGCCGACATGGGCCCGGTCATCACCCCGGCCTCCAAGGAACGCATCGTGCGGATCGTCACCGAAGCCGAAACCGCCGGCGCGGCGATGGTCGTGGACGGACGGGACCTCGTGGTCCCCGGCCACGAGGAAGGCTTCTGGGTCGGCCCCACCGTGATCGACCACGTCACGGCCGGGATGAGCGCCTACACCGAGGAAATCTTCGGACCCGTCCTCGTCGTCGTCCGCGTCCAGGACCTCGACGAAGGCATCAGGCTCATCAACGCCAACCCCTACGGCAACGGCACCGCGATCTTCACCTCCTCCGGCAAGGTCATCACCTCCCGCTGGCCCGAACCCACCCACGCCTCCGGCGCCTCCTACAACTTCCCCTCCAACTGACCACCCACCCAACTACCTAGCAGTAGATGTCGTTATGAGCCCCCATAACGACAACAAATGCGAGTCAGTTGGGCTGCGGCCCCCGGTGGGGAGCAATCAACGTTAAGGATTGAGCAATGACAGAGAACAAACTCATCATCGGCACGGCCCCGGACTCCTGGGGCGTCTGGTTCGCGGATGACCCCAAGCAGACCCCGTGGGAACGCTTCCTGGACGAAGTGGCTGAGTCCGGCTACAAGTGGATCGAACTTGGTCCCTACGGCTACTTGCCGAACGACCCCACCCGCCTCGCCGAGGAACTCAAGCAGCGCGACCTCAAGGTTACGGCCGGAACGGTCTTCACGGCGTTCCACCGCGGCGCCGCACAGTACGAGGAAGCCTGGGAGCCGGCACGCAAGGTGGCCGAGCTGACCGCGGCCATGGGCGGCGAACACATCGTGGTCATCCCAGCGATGTGGCGCGACGACGTCACGGGCGAGGCTGTGGAGAGCGGGGAACTCACCGAGAAAGCCTGGAGCGACCTGTTCGCCGGCCACAACCGCATGGGCAAAGTGCTGCTGGAAGACTTCGGGCTCAAGCAGCAATTCCACTCCCACGCAGATTCCCACGTCGGCGCCCAGGCCGATATCGAAACGCTTCTGGCGTCTACCGATCCCCAGTACCTGAACCTGTGCCTGGATACCGGGCATGCGGAATACTGCGGAGCGTCCAGCCTGGAACTGATCAAAAACTACCCGGACCGGATCGGCTACCTGCACCTGAAGCAGATCAACCCGGAAGTCTTGAAGAAGGTCAACGAGGAGAACATGACCTGGGCCGCTGCCAACCTGGCCGGTGTCATGACCGAACCGCCGAACGGACTGCCGGATCTTCGCGCAGTCATCGAAGCCGTTGAAGGACTTAACCGCCCGATCTTTGGCATTGTGGAACAGGACATGTACCCCGTGGCCTTCGACGTCCCGATGCCCATCGCCAAGCGCACCCGAAACTACCTGCTCTCGTGCGGCTCCCGCACGACTGTCAACTAACGCTGCCTCTCAAGCACAGACAACTAAGGACAGAAACAATGACTGACATTCTCCGCGTGGCCGTCATCGGCGCAGGCCGCATGGGCGCCGACCACATCAAGCGGCTCAGCACCCGCATCCACGGCGCCGAGGTGGCCGCCGTCGTCGACGTCGACCTCGCCCGTGCGCAGGCCGCCATCGCAGGGATCGACGGCGCCGTCGCCCTCGCCAGCGCCGATGAGGCCCTCAACAACGGCGACGTCAACGCCGTGCTGATCGCCACGCCCGGTTTCCTGCACGAGGAAATCCTGTACAAGGCACTGGAGAAGGACTTCCCGATCCTCTGCGAAAAGCCGCTGACTCCGGATGCCGAAAGCGCTTGGAAGGTTGTCCAGGCCGAAACGGCACTCGGCCACAAGCGCATCCAGGTGGGCTTCATGCGCCGCTTCGACGCCGAATACGCCGCCTTGGGTTCCGTGATCCGCGATCGTGAACTCGGCGAGCTGCTCATGCTGCACCACCAGCACCGCAACCCGGACACTCCTCAGGGCTTCACCAACGAGATGCTCATCAACGACTCCGTGGTCCACGAATTCGATGCCATCCGTTTCTTCACGGGTGAGGAAATCACATCTGTGCAGGTCCGCCTGGGCAAGGCGACGCGCAATGCCCCGAACGGCCAGCACGACCCGCAGCACGTCCTGATCGAGACGGAGTCCGGTGTCCTGGCCGACGTCGAAATTTACGTGAACGCCAAGTTCGGCTACGAAGTCGCCACCCAGGCGTCCTTCGAGGACGGCATTGTGAGCATCGGTGGCGACGGCGGTCCTTACGTCCGCAGCGCCGGCCGCTGGGGCGGCAAGGTCACGCCAGGTTTCGAAGAGCGTTTCGGTGCCGCGTACGACGTCGAGGTCCAGGCTTGGGTTGACGCCGCCCGCCGCGGCGAAATCGGCGGCCCCACCGCCTGGGACGGCTACGCCACCGCTGCGTGCTGCGAAGCCGGCGTTGAAGCCCAGAAGTCGGGCGAAAAGGTTGCGGTACAGCTCAACACCAAGCCTGAGCTGTACAAGTAGGAGTGACCATGAAGATTGCCCTCGATCCCACACCGTTCCACCACAGCCACAGCCTGCTGGAGTTTCCGCGGCTGGCCGCCGACCTCGGCTACAAGTACCTCCAGCTGACCCCGCACGGGGACTTCATCCCGTTCTTCAACCACCCGAAGGCCGACGACGAACTTGTGGGCCAGCTGAAGAAAGCCTGCAAGGACGCCGACGTCGAGATCGCCTCGGTGCTTCCCGTTCTGCGCTGGTCCGGACCGGACGAAGACGCCCGCGAGGCCGCTGTCCGTTACTGGAAGCGTGCCATCAAGATCACTGTTGATCTTGGCGTGCAGACCATGAACACCGAATTCAGCGGCCGCCCGGAGAAGGCAGAGGAGTCGGAAAGGGCCTTCTACCGCTCCATGGAAGAGCTGCTTCCGATCATCGAGCGCGAGGGCCTGGACGTCCTCATCGACCCGCACCCGGACGACTTCGTGGAGGACGGACTCGCCGCCCTGCGCGTCATCCGGGGCGTGAACTCGCCTAACATCGGCATGGTCTACGTTGCGTCCCACACGTTCCACATGGGCAACAAGGCGCTCGACATCATGCGGGCCGCGGGGGACAAGCTGCGCCTGGTCCATGTGTCCGACACCATGGACCACCACGCCTCGCACGGGCTGCGCTACATCACCAACCCGCCCGGAAACGCCGTGCGCGTGCACCAGCATCTCAAGATCGGCGACGGCGACGTCAACTGGGACGAGTTCTTCGGTGGACTCAAGGAAATCGGCTTCCTGGACAAGGACAACACCGTCATGGTGTCCAGCGTCTTCGCCGAGGACGACAAAGCCAACGAGGTGTCCCGCTACCAGCTGGAGACCATGGGCAAGTACATCGCGAAGGTCCAATAAGGGCATACAACAAAGGGAGGCGGCGACTCTATCGCCGCCTCCCTTTGTTGTGCTGGCTACCGAAGCAGGGACGCCAGGCAGGTGTTGTACCCGGTCATCACTTCCTCGAAGCTAAGCAGTCGCGGCCTGCCGTGAACGTCGCTTGTTTTGGGAAATGGAGGGAGTCCCTCTGGGGAGCACAAGATTGGTTCGCAGGTGCGACCGGCGGCATTCAGGGTGGCGATGCCCCAAGGATGAACGGCCTGTGTGACAGTGATGCCGATGGTATTCAGCGGGTCGGTGAGGAGGTTGCGGGTGACCGACTTCCAAGTGGCAAGGAAGGATTCGCGGAGCATTTCGATCTTGTCGTTGTCTTCAAGGTCGTAGGTCCGGAGCAACTCCTCGGAGAGTGTGTCCCATTCCTCGGCGGACCGGACGAGCAGGTGGGCGGCCCGGATACGGGCGCTGGTTTCGTTCAATGAAGGCATTGGTCTTCTTTCAAGGATGGGGCGGACCGGCTGCGGCTGGACCGGTTTACGGGGTCTTGCCGGGGTTGCGTGCGCTGGCGGCGCGGGCGACGTGGCTTCGGGCATGCTCCACGGCGGGGCCCAGTTCGGTGAAGAGGTGTTTGTGGTGGCGAAGGGAGTCCAGGACCCCCACCTGGGTGACGAGCCTAAGGTGGCGCTCCTGGATCCCTTTGATTAGCACCGTGATTCCGCGGCGTTCCAGGGCCTGGACGATGTCTGTGATGGTTCTGGCACCGGTTGCGTCCAAGATCTGCAGCTGCGACATGCGGATGATCACGACGTCGACGTTCCGGATGGCGCTGACCCGCTCCAGGACGCGCTCGGCAGCGGCGAAGAATAGGGCTCCGTCGAGACGAAACACGGCGATGTGCTCGTCCCCTTCGTGGACCGGGCCGGGGATTTCTTCCCGGTGCACACCGCTGGACCGGACTAGGGCACGCAGGGCGAAGAAGGCAGCGACGGCGATCCCGATCTCCACGGCCTCGATCAGGTCGAAGGACACGGTAATCAGTGCGGTGACGAAGAACACGACCGTGTCGGCGCGGGTTGATCCGATCACGCTGCGCAGCGTCTTGAGGGAGACCATGCGCGTCGCGGTGACCATCAGCACCCCTGCCAAGGCAGCAAGGGGGATGCGGGAAACCGGGCCGGTGGCCAGGTACACCACGGCAAGCAGGACCAGCGCATGGGTAATGGCGGCGAGGCGTGTCCGGCCCCCGGAGCGAATGTTGACCGCTGTGCGGGCGATGGCACCTGTGGCCGGCATGCCGCCGAAGAATCCGGACGCGACGGACGCGAGGCCCTGGCCCAGGAGCTCACGGTCCGCGTCGTAGGGGCCGGTATCGGAGATCGACGCCCCGACCCGTGCCGAGAGCAGTGACTCGATCGCGGCCAGGGCTGCGATCGTAGCCGCGGACCCGGCCAGCGCGGTGATCGTCGCCAGGTCCAGGGAGGGGATCATCGGGACCGGCAGGGAATCGGGCAGGGCTCCGATCCGGGTCACCGGCAGGTCGAGGAACTGTGCGGCCACAGTCGCAATGATGATCGCGATGAGCGAGCCCGGGATCCGAGGGTGGATCCGCGGTGACGCAATCATGATGACCGCCACCAGAGCCACCACGGCAACCGGGGCAAGGACCGAGGCAGGGGACACGGTGCCGATGGCCTGGATCGCCGAGATGACAGCGTTGCTACTGGGCCCTGGCTTGGTGCCGAACGCGGCAGGGACCTGCTGTAAGAAAATGATTACCGCGATTCCGACGGTGAAGCCCTCGATCACCGGCCAGGGCAGGAGCGTCACGACCCGCCCGAGTTTGAGTAACCCGGCGGCCACCACTATGACCCCGGCAAGGACCGAGACCGCAGCCAGCGCCCCGAGCCCGTGGGCGGCGATGATCGGGCCCAGAACCACGACCATGGCGCCGGTGGGTCCGGAGACCTGGATATTGGAACCACCGAAGACGGCCGCGATCACGCCGGCGATCACGGCGGTGATCAATCCGCTGGCCGCACCCGCGCCGGAGCTGACTCCGAACGCGAGGGCCAGCGGCAGCGCGACGATGCCGACCGTGACCCCGGCAACCAAGTCTCCTTTCCAGGTACGCGGCAATAGCGCGTAATCCTGCCGCCCTGGCAGCAAGGCCCGGACCGCGACTAGGGCCTTCACAGGGTGCTGGCCGCTGCGGCTGACGCGGGTGCAGTCGCTTCTGAGGTCTCAAGCTGCGCCCGGGTGGCGTGGAGCATGTCGTTGAGCAGCAGTCTGGCGACGGTGAGGAGTTCCGCGACCTGCGGGTACGCCAGGGTATAGAACATCTGCAACGCCCGTCGTTCTCCCTTGACCAGGTGATATCGGCGCAGTACCGACAGATGCTGGGACAGGTGTGAGGCCTCCAGGCCCGTTGCGGCCAGAAGCTCTGTCACCGACACCTCGGGCGCCGCCGACAGCAGCTCCAGTACCCGGATCCTGACCGGGTGGGCCAGCCCCTTGAACAGATTGGCCTTCACCTCATACAGCGGTGCCCGGAAATCCGCGAACTCTTCCATGACTACCTCCCTGGCCCAGACCACGAGTCTTTGCTTGACTATTTTATGGATTCATCATCCAGTGTAACAAGGGCTGGAACGGAAGCCCTGCGGGCCAACAAAAGGAGGGCTTCATCCGAAATCGGATGAAGCCCTCCTTTGCAGTTCGAGGAACCTCCTACGCCGTAACCTTCAGCGACGCCGTGAGCGCTGCGTCTGCGTCACGCAGGACCTTCGCCGCCACTTCGAGCCCTTCGATCCGGCCGAGGGAAGTGTCTTCGTGCTCGATGTTGACGAGCATGCCGGGGTCCACCTCGTGAAGCGCGCGCAGGAACTCGGTCCAGTAGGCGGTGTCGTGCCCGCGGCCGAGGGCAACGAAGTCCCACGCGGAGTTCTTGGGCCACTCGTTGGCCCATTCGTCGCCGCCGAGGTTGGTGCGGTTCTCATCCGGCGAGAGGCGACGGAAGCTATTGTCGAGGACCCCGTAGAGCGCGGCATTCGCGGTGTTGACGCGGACGTCTTTCGCGGCTGCCTGGAAGACCAAAGGCCCGAGTTCGCGGACCACGGCTACCGGATCCATCTGCTGCCAGAACAGGTGCGAAGCATCCAGTTCAACGCCCACATGGGTAGCTCCGGTGAGCTCGATGAGCTTGTGCACGTCGGCGGTGTTGAACACGATGTTCTGCGGGTGCAGTTCGAGGGCCACCTTGACGCCATGGTCGGCGGCCAGGTTATCGGTCTCGCGCCAGAACTTCGCCGCGACGTCCCATTGGTAGTCCAGCACATCCAAAGCCGCCGAATTCCAGGCGTTGACGATCCAGTTCGTCACGGTCGCGCCGGGCTCACCGCCGGGCAGGCCGGACATGGTGACCACTCGACTCTGGCCGAGACGCTCTGCAAGCCGGATGGAGCGGCGGATGTCCTCGGCATGCTTCTCGCCGATCTCGCGCTTCGGGTGCAAGGGGTTGCCGTTGCAGTTCAGCCCCGCAATCGCGACGCCGGTCCCCTCGAAGATCGCGAGGTAGTCGTCGCGGGCGGCATCCGATACAAGAATGTCGTCGAAGGCGGGGACGTGCACGGCTGGCAGGAATCCGCCGGTGTTGATCTCGATGCCGGTCAGACCTAGGTCCGCGATGACCTTCAAGGCCTCGGGAAGCGGGCGGTCGTGCAGGATTGCGTTGTAGACGCCGAGTTTCATAGCGTGATCGTCTTTCCGTTGTTGAGTGCGGATTCCGCGACGGCACCGAGCAGTTCCATGTTGCGGACGCCTTCATCGAACGTGGCGCAGCGGGGGAGGGACTCGGCCTCGGGAAGGCCGGCAACCTCTTCGAGGAACGCCCGGGCCTGGTAGCCGAAGGCGTCGTTCTGGCCGAAGCCAACCTCGGGGGCGTCCATGGCGAGGCCGCCGGCGATGTAGGGGTGGCCCGGGCCGAGGATGACCTGGCGGTAGCCGTTCTCGTTGCCGGAGCCATCGTTAAGGAACAGCTGGATTTCGGAGGGGCGGCGCTGGTCGAACTTGGCCGCACCGTTCTCGCAGAACACTTCGAAGTTGAGGCTGTTGGCGTGGCCGGCGGCAACGCGGGAGACTTCGAAGCTGCCGGCTCCGGTTTCGAACTCTGCGTTGAAGGCGGCGTAGTCGTCGTTCTCTACGGCCTCGTAGGTGTCGCTCACGGCCGCGTGATCGTGGCCCATTACGGCGCCGAGCGGCAAGGGGCGTTTGTCGATGACGGTGCTCAGGCGGCCGCCGCTGATGGACTTGATGTCCCCGCACAGGAACTCGGAAACGTAGGCCAAGTGGCTTCCGACGTCGGCCAACGCACCGGAGCCGGGACCCCCCTTGTAGCGCCAGCTCATGGGAGCGGAAGGGCTGAAGCCGTAGTCGGTCCAATAGCGTCCGCTGAAGTGCAGCACCTTGCCGAGGACGCCGGTGCGGATCAAGTCGCGGATGTACGCGATGCCGGGCGTGCGGCGGAACGTGAAGCCAATGCGGGCGATGCTGGACGCGTTGCGGGCCGCTTCGGCCATGGCGCGTGCGTCTTCGATGGAGTCGCTCAGCGGCTTCTCGCAGAGGACGTGCTTGCCTGCGGCCAGGAGTCCCTCGACCACCTCGCGGTGGAGGGAGTTCGCGATGACGACGCTGACGACGTCGATATCGTCTGCTTCCGCGATCGCTTGCCATGAGGTGTCATTGCGTTCGTAGCCGAAACGCCGGGCAGCGAGGGACCCGAACTCCGCGTTCACGTCGCCGATCGATACGAGGCGCACCGGCGGAAGCACGGGGCTATAAAGTGCAGACGCTGTGCGGTAGGCCGCCGCGTGTGCCTTGCCGGCCATTCCTGCGCCGATGACGGCGACCCCTAGGCTCTCAGCCATTGATTTCTCCTTCGAAATTCAGCCTGGGTGTCGAGCACACCGGGGCATTTTGGAGCGCTACAATTTAGCACTGGACTTACAGCGTAATCATGTGAGTATGTCCTGTCAATGTCTTGCGAATACCCTTGACGGCAGAGGAGAAAGGTTCCCGAACCATGAGTGCGACAAGTCCTAAAACCCGCCGCCCCACCATCTATGACGTAGCCAAGCTGGCTGGCGTCTCGCCGTCGCTGGTGTCCTTGGTCCTCCAGTCGCCGGAAAGGGTCAGCGACAAGCGCCGCCAAGCTGTCCAGTCGGCAATGTCTGAGCTCGGCTACCGTCCCAGCAGGGCCGCGACCACGCTGGCGAGCAATCGGACCAAGAGCATCGGCCTGCTCATTGACGACTACAGGAATCTTTGGTTCGTCGATCTCCTCAGGGGAATGGAGTCGGTACTTTCGGAGCTCGGTTACCACGTCACGCTGGCCGACTCCCAGCCCGGCGAAAACCGCATCAAGGAAGCAGCCGACGGACTTCTTGCCATGCATGTTGACGCGCTTGTCATCGCCGCAGAACCGAGCGATTCCATGCTGGCCAGGACGTGGGTTCCCACGGTGGTGGCCGGGTGGCGCAAGGGGGTACCGGTCGGTGCCGACCTCATCACCAACGACGACGACGGCGGCGGCGGCGTGGCCGCTGACCACTTGCTGGGGCTCGGTCATACCCGCATTGGCCATCTCTCAGGGTCCGACGGCGCGTCAGCCCATCGGCGTGCCGGTTTCCGGCGGCAGATCCAGGCGGCCGGCGTCGAACTCCTGATTGCCGAGTCCAAAGGTACTTCGGAGGAGGACGGCTACGCCGCGGCTTCTTGGCTCCTGGACCACCACCCGGACACGACGGCGATCTTCGCGGCCAACGACACCATGGCCGTGGGCGCCTTTGCCGTCCTCAAGGCCAGGGGCCTTCGCGTGCCCGGCGACATTTCGGTGATCGGCTATGACAATTCCCCGTTGGCCAAGTCGAGGTACTTGGACATCACTTCCGTCGACAACCGAAGCGACGTTGTCGGCATTAATGCTGCGCACAGGCTGCTCGCCAGGATTGAAGACCCCGCCATCAAGCCCGAGCGCACCCTGATTGATCCCGTCCTGGTTGTCCGCTCGACAACAGCGCGCCCCGCACCTTAATCCGGATCTGACGGTGATCACCGCGACCATCTCACGTAAAAACATCCTAATGTCAGGACAAAGTATTGACATATGTGAGGCGAGTCACCATGATCTGTGTAGAGGGCTTTGAGCTCCTGCAGAGTGGCAGGGCCGCAACCCCTATCAAAGGAGATAAATCGTGAAGAAGTTTTCTTGGCGGAAGGCGGCACTTGTGGCAGCCGTCGTTCCGATGATGGCTCTTAGCGCTTGTTCCAGCCAAGGCGGAAAGCCGGCTGACACCGCCAACGCCGCCGGAGGCGGGCAAGCCGTCAGCACTCCGCGCATGAAAGTCGCCCTCATCACCCACGCGGCAGCAGGGGACACGTTCTGGGACATCGTCCGCAAGGGTGCAGAAGAAGCGTCTGCGAAGGACAATGTTGAGCTTCTCTACACAAGCGACCCCGAAGCCGGGCGCCAGGCCCAGCTCGTCCAGCAGGCCATCGACCAGAAGGTTGACGGTATTGCTGTCACCCTCGCCACCCCGGACGCCCTCAAGGACGTCCTCAAGAAGGCCACCGATGCCGGCATCCCGGTGGTGAGCCTCAACGCTGGTGAGGGCGTCTCGGCACAGCTCGGGGCTTTCACCCACTTCGGTTCGAATGAGAAGCTCGCCGGCGAGGCCGTCGGAACCAGGCTCGCGGCACAGGGCTTCAAGCACCCGGTCTGCGTGATTCAGCAGCAGGGCCACGTCGGCCTCGAAGCACGGTGTGCCGGCGTCAAGGCGAAGGTGCCCGGAACTGAGATCCTGTACGTCGATGGCAAGGACATGACGGCGGTCCAGTCCACCGCCACCGCGAAGCTCCAGGCAGCCAAGGATGCAGATGTCATCATCGGCTTGGGCGCGCCGATCACCCTCACGCTCCTCAAGTCCGTCACGGACGCCAGCAGCTCGGCCAAGGTTGCCAGCTTCGACCTGAACGCGGACCTCGCCCAGAAGATCGTGGACGGCTCTGTGATCTTCACGGTGGACCAGCAGCCGTGGCTCCAGGGCTACATGTCCGTCGACTCCCTGTGGCAGGCCAAGCGCGGAGGTTTCAAGCTCGGTGGCGGCCAGCCCGTCCTGACCGGTCCCACCATCGTGGACAAGTCCAACGCCTCCGACGTTCTCAAATTCGCCCAGCAGGGCGTCCGCTAGATCCAGGATTCTGGCCGCGCGGCGGGCGACCGCCGCGCGGCCTGACCAACAAGGAGTTCTTCCTATGGCAAACACAGCAACCCTGCCGCCGGCACCGGCTTCGGCCCCCGGCGATGAGCGGATCGGACGCCGTAGCCCGGTCCAGAAGTTTCTGGGCAGGCCCGAAGTCGGCGCCCTCGTGGGGGCGGTCGTCCTCTTCATCTTCTTCGCGTCCGTGTCCCAGACGTTCACGCAGCCGAACGCGCTCGCGACCGTGCTGTATGGTTCCTCGACGATCGGGATCATGGCGGTGGGGGTGTCGCTGTTGATGATCGGCGGTGAGTTCGACCTTTCCACCGGTGTGGCCGTGATTTCCTCGGCCCTGACGGCTTCCCTGTTCAGCTGGTATTTCTCGATGAACGCGTGGGTCGGCGTCGTGCTGGCGCTCGTCGTTTCACTCGGCATCGGCTTCATCAACGGGTGGATCCTGGTCAAGACGAAGTTGCCGTCCTTCATCGTGACGTTGGCGACGTTCCTGATGCTCACGGGCCTGAACCTGGCCTTGACCCGGCTGATCGGCGGCAGTGTGTCGTCCCCGTCGATTTCGAAGCTGGATGGTTTCGAGTCGGCGCACGCGGTGTTCGCGTCCTCGATCAGCATCGGCGGGGTCGAGGTGAAGATCACGGTGTTCTTCTGGATCATCCTGGTCGCCATCGCGTCCTGGGTGCTGCTGCGCACGAAGGTGGGGAACTGGATCTTCGCGGTGGGCGGGGACGCGAACGCGGCCCGGGCGGTGGGGGTGCCGGTGACGAAGACGAAGATCGGGTTGTTCATGGCGGTCGGGTTCTGCGGCTGGATCCTGGGCATGCACAACCTCTTCGCGTTCGACGCGGTCCAGTCCGGTGAGGGCGTGGGCAACGAGTTCCTCTACATCATCGCCGCGGTGATCGGCGGCTGCCTGCTCACCGGCGGGTACGGGTCGGCGGTGGGCGGTGCGATCGGTGCGTTCATTTTCGGGATGGCGAACAAGGGCATCGTGTACGCGCAGTGGAACCCGGACTGGTTCAAGTTCTTCCTGGGCCTGATGCTGCTGCTGGCCACCATCGTGAACCTCATCGTCAAACGCCGCGCAGAGCTCAAGTAGAAGGGCCGCAAGAACATGAATGCCAAACAGATCGACCAGCAGACCCTGCTCAAGGATGAAAAGGATCCGCTGACCCACACCCCCGTGCACCTGCTCTCCCTGGACGGGGTGGGCAAGCACTACGGGAACATCATCGCCCTGCGCGACGTGACCATGGCGGTGGACAACGGCCGGGTGACCTGTGTGCTGGGGGACAACGGTGCGGGCAAGTCCACGCTGATCAAGATCATCGCCGGCCTGCACCAGCACGACGAGGGCGTGCTGCACGTCATGGGCGATGAGCGGAAGTTCAACTCGCCCCGGGACGCCCTGGACGCGGGCATCGCCACCGTGTACCAGGACCTGGCCGTGGTCCCGTTGATGCCGATCTGGCGGAACTTCTTCCTCGGCTCGGAACTGACCACCGGGTTCGGGCCGTTCAAGTCCATGGACGTCCAGAAGATGAAGGACAT
>NZ_JBFTOG010000065.1:0-12471 GCF_056397865.1 Arthrobacter sp. 05L417 | reverse complement strand
GGGGGCAGCGAGGCTGGGCCTGGCGGCCCATCTCGATGGGAGCGCTGGCGCGCTCCCTGCCAGCCTGGCGGCTGGCTGTGGGTGGTCGGGGTCGGTGTGTTCGTTCCGGGCGGGGCGTTGGTGGTGGGTGGCCGGGCCTTGTTTGAGGTGCCCCTTTGGTGGGGGCCGGGTTGGGAAGCGTGTGGTTGGTACAGGGCCGGAAGACGCTGGCGCGCCGGCCCTGCACCCCCTTCCTCCCGTCCCCTCCCCCCGAGGGGGAACAGTGCTGAATCCCCCCTGTGTGGGAAAGAAGGAAAGGGTATATATCGGCAGCTCCGTCAATGAAACACCTACCCCACCGAAAAACAGGCCTCGAACACACACCCCCCAACCCGGGGCCGGGGCGGGCGGCTGGGGCCTGTCTCCGTCCTCCTTGGGCCCGCCCCTGTCTCGGCGCCGGCCTCTGTATTGGTTCTGGTCGGCGAGCAGGGCCCAGAACCACGGCGGCACACACAAAGTGCCTGGCCCGCGAACAGGACGGGCCCCGCCGCGAGAACTGATGGACATCCATCACAAAACCCGCACCCAGCACCCAGCTGACGCGCTCCCTGCCCAGGGAACACCGGTCACGCCGCAACACGCACAGAGGATCCAAAGAGGAGAAAAAAATCAGCACCGCCGTACTGCAATCCGAACGACAAATCGCCCAATCACCGTCCCCCACATCAACAGAAAAGGCCCGTCACCCGGATCCCCGCATAGGAAGCAAGTACCAACACAGGAGAAGCCCTACAAGCAGTACGAGAGCGGTCCCCGTTACACCGGGTGCCTTCAAGTGCGGGAAAGCCTCAATCCAACGGAACACCCCGCAGCAAGAAGAGGAACAAGAAAATGACCGATTACAGCCCCACCGACCATGGGAACGCGCCCGCCTTGGAAGAAGCCCGCGCCTATCTGGCCCGGCAGGCCTCCCACGACCCCCACCCCAAAGCCTTTATCCGCGAAACCCGAAAACACGCCCTGGAACTCCTGCTCCACCACAGCACCACCCCACCCACACCCCAACGAGACCTCCAGCCCCACCCCCACAAGCACGCCGTCAGCGACCACACCCTCGCCCGCATCCTCACCCAGGCCACCGACACCACCACCTTCAACCGGATCACCAACACCCCCTAACCCAAGCTCACCCGGCCCGCCACCCCTTTGCGGGAACGCCTGAACACCCTGGAACAACAAGGCACCGGACTGAAAGGAACCCACACCATGCCCGCCAACAAACTCTCCTACAGCCTCTCCCAACACCCCACACCACCAACCCGCAACAAAAACACCCGCACCACCATCACCCTGGCCATCCTCGGCGCCGTCCTCCTGCTCGCCGCCCTCGCCATCCTGCTCCTCACCCTCACTACAACAACCCCCACCGGAACACCCGCCAGCCCCGGCGTGACACCAACGACTCAACCAAGCAGCTCCGCCACCACCACAGCGACCCCGCAACCCACCACGAACAGCACCCCTCCGGTCCCCTCCCCGACCCACTCACCCTGACCCCCGGCCAACCGGGCCGGGGAGCCAAAGGAACCCGCGGGAACGCCTTCCCTTGACGACACCACCACAACAACCAGAAGGAAAACACCGTGACCACGACCATCACCACCACCGGCCCCGCACCGGAGAACCCCACCCCCGGGAACCCGGGCGCGGAAAACCCCGCCGAGAACCCCGGCACCGGAACCACCAAGGACGGCAAAGACCCCCGATACCCGCACAAGAACGAGAAAGCCGCCTCGCACGACGCCGAATCCCTGAAAAGATCCCTCCTCACCACCCTCATCCTGGCCTCCATCGGCGGCATCGCCGAAGCAATCATCGGCTACCTCGTGCTCCTGTCCGTCAGCAGGAACGTGTTCATCTCCGTCCTGCTTTCGGTGGCCATCGCGATCATCGTGAACTACGGCATCTTCACCGCCGCCACCCGCTCCCACTCCAACCCCAGAACCGCCTACATCATCCTCACCCTCTGGGCCCTCCTCGGAGCCGGCCTGGTCGGAGTACGGATCTTCGGATCCCAACTCGACCCGCCCATCACCAGCATCAACCAAAGCCCCGAATCAATCGCCGCAGCCACCGCAGCCAAAACCGCCGGCGACACCGCAGTCGCCCTGATCCTCGGACTTCTCTACTGGCTCTGCGGCGCCACCACCTACATCAAACTGCGCGAACTCACCAACCCCATGGTCGTAGCCATGGTCAAAGCCAAAACCCGCATCGACACCCTCCGCGTCCTCTACGAAGACGCACTCCAAAACGTCGTCCAGGCCCGCCACCAAACCGCCCGTCGCCTCGCCGAAATCGACCTGCTCCCCGCCAAACTCAACGCCCAAACAGCCGCGATCACCGCCGGCACCACCCTTTCCAAAGAAGAATTCCGCAGGAAACTCGCCGAACTCCTCGGCAAAGCCAGAGAATCCGCAGTCGTGAACACACCATTCGCCGCCCCCAGAACCCCCACAAACGCCCCCACCGCCGCAACGGAACACGACACCACCGAAGAGACCGAACCCGAAGAAACGGAAGAAACCCGGCCATGACCACCACCAACGCCCTCCGCCCTGCCGGCCCCACCTGGACCGGCAGGGCGGAGGGCGGCATCACCACGGGCAGTGTGCAATGAGCGCCCCCTACGGCACCGTGTGCCTGCACTGCAACACCGAACTGCAGGACTGCCCCCTGGGGGACAACTGCCCCGGATGGTCCCTCACCGGCCCAGGCACCCCCTGCCCCCGCTGCACCTTCGGGCACACCTGCCCCACCCACACGATCCACTGGGCAGCCACCCCGCCACGCACCAGCTAACCCCCTGATCACCCGCCCCGGTATCGAGTCCTGCGGGAACACCTCACCACCTACCACCACACCCCCCACTAAGGAGCAGCAACCATGACCACCACCATCAACAACAGCGACAACCGCACCCCACCGACAGGACCGACCGGAATCGACTTCATCGTCCGCCAGAAGGACTACCCCTGGACACAGAAATTCATCGACCACTGGGCCGGACTGCGCGACGGCGCCCGGCTCGCCAGCCACCAACAACACCGCAAACCCCCCACCGGCCCAGACCAGGAAACGGCCACACCCCGTCCCCAGACCCTCACCCCCTGGGCCAACGCCCGCCTCCACGAGCTCACCCGCGAAGAGGAATACGAAGAACTCATCGGCGCCACCATCGCCGACCCCATCACCGTGGAACTCGCCCTGGTCCAGGCCTCCATCCCCACCGCCGACGCCGACGCCGCCACAGCAAAAACCGAACACTCACGCACCAGCACCGACGGCCCCGCCCCCAACACCCCGACCGCAGCCGGAGAAGCCCACGACCCACCCGAGATCCGCGCCGCGCGACGAGCCGACGAACACACCGCAGCCCTCGCCGCAGCCAATGCCCGGGCCGCGGCCGCCGACGCGAAAACCCGCGGCCTGCGCGCCCGCGTCGCCGAGCTGCAGGAACAACTCGATGTCATCCGCCACACCGTGGACCACCGCCACGCCGACGCCGAAGCCCACACCCGCACCCGGCTCGACACCTACGCCCGCGGCATCGCCCGACGCCACCCCGACGCACCCGTCATCGCCGAGCTCACCGAACACCTCACCCTCCCGCCCCGCCCCAAACCACGCATCCCACTGCGGCCGCCCACCCCCGACACCCCCACCCCGGCCACGGACTGAGCCCCGGCCGGGGCCGGTGGCGCGGGAACACCTTGAAACAGCACGAACCCCCGCCACCGGCACCACCTGCAAAGGAGAACCACCATGGGACCCAAAAACAACAAAGGCATCCTGGACCGCATCCAGGACGCCCTCGACCGCCGCGCACGGCGCCGCGCCCACCCCGACCGGCCCGACGCATCCTCCACCACCGGCGAGCACCCGCTGAACCGTCTCGATTCCGAAGGCGAACTCTCCCGGATCTGGGACCCGAACATCTTCCACCCCCTCGGCCACCAGACCCTGGGACAAGTACCCACCAACGACGCCCAACTCCTGGACACCGTACGCACCGTCATCGCCCACCACGAAGCCGGCGGAGTAGACGGCGGAAGCGGGGCACTGCTGGACCACCACCTCGACGCCCAACACGACCTCTACCAGGCCCTCACCCAAGCCCACTACCTCACCCAGACCGACGCAGCCCTGGACCTCTTCGGCCAGGAAGCCGGCGCGGCCGCGAAATACGAAGCCCGCCTGGCCGACCTCATCAACGACCTCACCGCCGCGCACGCCGAACACGCCAACGCCCGCGACCACCTCCTCGGCCGCGACGGCGCCACCCCCCGCTGGTCCCCCGGCCCCGGAACCAACCCCGCACTGCCCACCATCGCCCCCGCACCCGGCGCCGCCCAACAACACCGCACCCTCCCCGCCCACGCAACCCCCGCAGCCCAAAACGCCACAGCCCAAACCATCGCCGCCCACGCCGCAGCAACCAACACCGCCAACCACACCAGCACCCCCGAAACCCAACCGGCCACCAGCACCCCGCCCCCCGCCAGCCCAGCACCCACCGCCACCCCTGTCCCCGGCACCGGCACC
Source organism: Arthrobacter sp. 05L417 (assembly GCF_056397865.1). Taxonomy (NCBI): domain Bacteria; kingdom Bacillati; phylum Actinomycetota; class Actinomycetes; order Micrococcales; family Micrococcaceae; genus Arthrobacter; species Arthrobacter sp. 05L417. Next base: position 7,887 of record NZ_JBFTOG010000065.1, on the reverse strand, counting down.
TCCGCCGACTCCTGGGCAACACCGGGCCCGGCAGTAAACCCCGCATCCAACGGCGCCACCAAGCACCCAACACCCACCCACTAAACCCCGCACCCGGTTCCCGGCCCCCTTGGCACCCCCACACAGGACCGCCAAGGCCCGGGAACCGGGACAACAAAACCGGACAGCGAACCGCAGGGTGCGGGAACACCTCAAACCCCTGAAAGAAACCCGCCCCGCACCGAACCCCGGCCCCGGGAAACACCGACCAACACAGAACCACCCAGCGAAAAGGAACCGACCATGAACAGCACCGCCACCAGCACCACCCGCCCCGGGAAGGGACTCCGGGCCCTTGCGGCCCTGGCCTTCACCGCCGCCGCGGCCGCGGCCCTGACCGGCTGCAGCACCCCCGCCGCCGCCGGCACCGGAGGCGGCAGCGACTGCAAAACACCGACCGCGCTCGTGATCATCACCGCGGTCCAGGAAAACTCCAACCCCGGCCTGCCCGCCGAAGCCGGCTGCGCCATCGACAAAGCCCTGGACGCCCACGCACCCATCAGCATCATCGCCGAAGACGGAGCCCCCTACACCGTCCAGTCCCGCACCGTGTACGACGTCACCCCCGGCTCCGCCACCCACGACCAAGACCAGAACAAAGCCCGCACCGCGATCATCACCGCCATCTCCACCGCCCCCGCGAAAACCAACGGCACCAACCCCCTCGCCGCGTTCGCCCACGCGTCCGACCTCATCGGCGACACCACCGGGGCGCTCATCATCACCACCAGCCCCGGCCTGTCCGACACCTCCCCGCTGGACCTCACCGACCCCAGCCTCGCCGCCGCCGACCCCAAAGAAGTCCTCGCGCACCTGAACGCCAGCAAATCCATCCCCCACCTGAACGCGGACATCCTCTGGGCAGGGCTCGGCAACAACGCCGGCACCCAGGCCCCCCTGCCCCCGGCACAAAAAGAAAACTACAAAAACATCTGGAACACGATCCTCACGACCGCCGGCGCGAAAACCACCTACGTCCCGCCCGCCTCCACCCTCCCGGCAAAAAACACCAACGGACACACCGTCCGCCCCGTCCCCCCCACCACCGCAACCCCCATCCACATCGCCCCCGCCGGAGGCACCACCGACTTCCCCAACACCTCACCCCTGGGCTTCAAACCCGACAGCACCGAACTCCGCGACCCCGCCGCCGCCGCAACCCTCGCCAAAGACATCGCCACCTGGCTGAACGCAGACCCCCACCGCACCGCCACCATCACCGGCACCACCGCGAGCGCCGGGACCGAGGAAGGGCGCAGGGAACTGTCCAAGAACCGGGCCGATGCCATCGCCGCCCTGATCGGTGCCGCGGGCGTGGACCGTGCCCGGATCACCACCAACGGTGCCGGAAACGCGTTCCCCGGCTTCGAGCCCGACATGGCGGACGGGACGCTGGACCCCGTTAAAGCCGAACACAACCGCAGTGTACAAATCACCCTCACCCCCTGACCCCAAAACCCCTGACCCTGAACCCCTTTGAGAAAGCCTGCCCCCGCCATGTGTGACTGGAACGACATCACCCACACCCTGAACACCCACCCCCTCATCAGCCGCTGGGCCTTCCACCCCGACACCCCCGAAACCGTCCTGGCCACCACCAGCCTGAACGGCATCGAACTGGACCTGATCCTGGACAACACCACCGACCCCGGCTGGCTCCAACTCCTCATCCCCCTCACCCACACCTCCGAAGGCGAACTCTGGGAAGCGACCGGCTGGGCGCTACGCAACACCAACACCACCGGGCTCACCCAACACGGCAACGGCATCGCCCTGCGCCACAGCCTGCACCTGCCCGACACCACACCCCAAGCCATCCACACCGCCATCACCCACACCACCCACACCGCCACCACACTCCACACCCACCACACCCACCCGGTCACCTAACCGCAGGGAGAGAGCGTGCCCGGGAGACAAACAAAAACCATGCAGCAGCAACAACGCGGGAACACCTGAACACCACGCCCCGGAAACCCCCGATGAAGGAGAAACGACATGGCCCAAACCCCCGGCCCCACCACCAGGCCGGTCCCCGCCGCAACAACCCTGCCCGGCACCACCCTCCCGGAAGAACAACAGATGACCGGGCACCTTGACCTCACACCCCTGCTCCGGCGGATCCCCGCCGCGGCAGCCCTGCCCGAGGAAGACTTCACCGCCCTTGTCAGAACCGTGTACAACGAACTCGAAACCCGGGTCGGGACCGCCATCAGCAAAGGCCTCAGCAACGCGCAGCTGCTCGAATTCCAAACACTCATCAACTACGAAACCGCCCACCCCGGACTCGGACCCGACCGGCCCACCGTCACCTGGCTGCGCACCCACGCACCCCACTACGCCCGAACCGTCCAAGACACCCTGGACCAGCTCCTCACCGACACCACCACCGCCCTCACCCCGGAACACTGAAGCAGGACCACGGCCACCCGCCAAGCATTTGCTGCACCCGGCCGACCTTCCCTGTACCTGGGCGCGACGGCGGAAGGGACAGGGCTGCGGGAACACCTGAAACCACGACAGAACACCCCGCCTGAAGCAAAGGACACCACCATGACCACCACCCCCGCCCGCCCACAACCGGCATCCCCCGGGCAGCCCGCCCGGCGAGCGCCCGCTCCCGGTCCGCTGCAGGGAACCGGCTGGCACGCACTGCAGAAACTCTGCGTGGCCATCGCCGTCATCGGGCAGGGAATCCTTGCCTACGCGCCGTTCGCCGTCTTCATCGCGAACCCGGTCCTGGCCCTGGCCGTGGCCGTGTCCATCACGGTGATCAGTGCCTTCGCCGCCTACCTCGCGGGACAGCTCTGGAAAGTGCACCGCTGGGCAGCGTTGGCCCTGGGCATCCTCTGGGCCCTTGTTGGCGCCGCCCTCGGCGCCTGCCAGTTCCTGGTCCCGGACATCCTCCCCCTCGATGTAGCGATCGGCACCACGGCCATCGAGTACGCCCAGGTCATGGACAGCTACCGGAGCACACATGCCGCCCTGGCCATGCTCTTCGCTGCCCTCTACACCGGGACCGGGGCCCTGACCGCCGCCTGGGCCCACCGGGACGCCGCCAAACGGCATGCCAGCTGATCGAGTTCGAAGCGCTCATCGACACAGCCCCGCCCCCTTGGCGACCCCTGGCCGGCATTTCCGGTGTCCGGGCCGGAGAGGGAAGGGGACGGATCTGAGGGAACACCTGAACCCATGACAGAACACCCCCTTCCGGAATCAAGGAGCCTGCCATGACCACCACCCCTGCCCTGACCGAGGACCCCGACGACTCCCCGGACCAGAACGAAAACGACAAAGAACCGACCACGAAAGAGCCGGGCACCACCAGCCAGGAATGGCTATTCCAGCAATTCGACGCCATCGCCGCGAGCAACGGCGCCGGCCACGACCGCCGCCCCGACCGCGTCTTCCTCGAAAACATCCGCGCCCGGAAACGCTCCGGCACGCAAAACACCCCAACCGACACCACCGGCAAGGAGCCCCGATGACCCCCCGGCTCTCCTACTCCCTGCCCCTGCACCCCACACCAGGGCCCGCACGGAAAACCCCCGCGTTCCTGCTCCTTCTCACCGGCCTGACAGCGGCAGCGCTAGCCGCCGCGGTGCTCTGGGCAGCACCCCGCACCACGACCAACCCCACAGCCACCGCCACCACCGCACCAGCCACAGCCACCGCCACCAACGCAGCCACCGCACCCGCCGCGGCAGTGGGGCAGGACGGGACCGCGCTGCTGAAAACCACCGCGTCCGGAACCCCGATCCACTGGACCTGCGACACCGACATCCACGTCCAACTCCTGGGCCCCGCACCAGACGGCGCACAGGAACTCATCGACAAGGCCCTGACCACCCTGAACGGACTCAGCGGCCTGCACCTCCACACCACCCCCTCCACACCGACATCGGCGTCGGCGCAGGCGCCGGAGGAAACAAACAGCATCACCATCCGCTACCAACCCACCCTCCAAACCCAGGAAACAGACGCGATCGGCCTGGGCGGAGCAACCTGGAACAACGCCGGGCAAATCATCCACGGCGACGTCTGGATCAAAAACACCTCACCAGACAACACCCCCTCAAACCCCTACGCCCGCGAGGTCATGCTCCACGAACTCATGCACGCCCTCGGCATCCAACACGCCCCCGCCGGGTCCACCGAAATCATGGCCCCAGCCATACCCCCGGGCCCCCCGATCGAACCCGGCCCCCGCGACAAAGCCTCCCTCAAAGCCGCCGGATGCCCCCACACCCCCTAACACCCCGCGGCCTTTGCCAGCGGTTCTCCTGCGGGAACGCCTGAACACATCGGCAGGAACCACTGCCGGCCACCACGAAAGGACCCACGGACATGTCAGAACCCATCGACCTTGCAGCACACCTGCGCAGGATCCCCGCCGCCGCGGCCCTGCCCGAAAACGACTTCACCGCCCTGACCAAAACCGTCTACACCGAGCTTGAATACCGGGTCGGCACGGCACTGTCCGTAGGGCTCACCAACGCGCAGCTCCTCGAGTTCGAAGCCCTCATCGACTACGAAAACACCCACCCCGGACTCGGCCCCCACGGACCCGCCACCGCCTGGCTGAACACCCACCGCCCCCACCACACCCACACCGTCTTCGAAATCTTCACCCGGCTCCTGGCCGAAACCACCGAAAAACTCAGCCACGCAACCCCCTGACCCCGGCTAACGGAACCCGGCCACCGGTCGAAAGGAAAACCACCATGACCGCCACACACACCACACACCCGGCCCTCACACACCAGAACACGACCAAGGACTTCACCGACGCATCCCCCGAAGACGGTCCCGACTACCGGCCCTGGCCTTTCCCGGGGATCCCCGATGGCCGCTCTACCAACGCCCCGCTGCCCACCCGGACCGGCACCCCCGCCACCGGGTCCGGACCGGGCATCGAAATGGAACAACCCGCGAGCGCCACCGGCCGGGGCACCCGGGTGGCCGGCGGACTGGTGGTCGTCGGACGGTTCCTGCGCACCGTCACGCCCGTGTTGATGCTCTGCGCCGCCGCGGTCGTTCTGGCCGTGCAGGGCATCACCGAAGGCCTGGTCCCCACCGTCCGGGACCTGAACGCCGAAGCGTACCCGTTCCTCCAACCCCCTGTGGTCCCGTGGCTGCCGCTGCTCTCCCCCATGGGCGGGGCTGTGCTGCTGTGTACGGCCGGGTTCCTCACCGGTGTCCTCCTCAAAGCCGCACCTACCCCCGGGCTCGTCGGGCTCATCACCGGCCTGCTGTACGCGGCCCTGGTCTACGGCTCCGCGGTCTTCACCGTCCTGATGCTCCTGATGCCCGGCTACGGCCGGGACTACAGCGCCCTCCAAGACCCCGCGAACCAGCAAGCGATCAAAGACCTGCTCGCCGCCCAGACCACCGGCGGCCCGCACCGGCAGGAATTCTGGCAATCACTGCCGCCCCTGGGCCTCTGCGGAGCCCTCACCGCGTACCTCGGCCACCGAACCGAAGCCCGCCACGACCTCACCGGCCGGGCCCGGGCCGCCATCACCACCCTCAAAAACCGGCCCGGCACAAACCACCGCCCATAACCACCAACCAGGCATGAAAGGGCCCGGGTCACCGCGCCTGCACCCGTCCTCCCCGACGGGAACCACGGGGACGTCCCGACCCGCTGAAAACCACGGGAACCACCCCCACCAAAGTGAGGGAACACCTGAAGCAGGTACGGGGAACACCTGAACCCGACACAAAACCGACACAGCCTCAGCGGAAGAAACCCATGCCAATGCCAAACCTGGCCACCACCCTGACCCGGATCTCAGACCAACTCCACCAAGCCAGAACCCTCCTGGAAATCGCCGACACCACCCCCACCGACCAGCGCACCACCGAACACCACACGGCCGAACACCGGGCAACCGCGAAAAACCTCATCACCGACGCCATCGAGCAACTCACCACCGCCACCCAAAGCCACACCGCCCTCACACAACGCATCAGCACCACCGTCCAAAGCCTGCGCGCTTCCATCCCCGTCCCCGACCAACACAACCAACACAACGAACACGACGAACCCGACCGGTAACCACGCCAAAAGCAGGAAGGAACCCGAACAACCGCGGGAACACCAGAACCCGCCGCAGAACCGACATACCCCGCAACCGGCAGGGCCCAGGGGGGAAGCCGACACACCCTGCAACCGGCAGGGCACCACACACAAGACCACAAACACCACCGAAAGAGGAACCACCATGGCCAGCTGCAAAAAATGCGGACGCACCACCACCGACTGCCCCGGCTGCAACGGAGGCCGCACCCGCGGACTCCTCGGCTCCGCCCTGACCTGCTCCAAATGCAACACCACCGGCCAGCAATGCCCCGAACACGGAGCCCACTGGAAATAACCCCGGCACCACGACCAAACCCCCTTGTTCCGCCCGTGATCACCACGGGCGGAACAAGGAACCAACCGCCCACCAGCCCCCGCCAGCCAATCCCGGCCCGATCAAGAAGGAACCCTGTGCGCCCCTACCAACACCTCACCGACGACCAGATCAGCCACCGCATCACCGAACTCCAGAACCTCGGCGCGGAACTCCGCAAAGCACAGGCACAACTCCCCGCCCCCGGACCCGCCACAGGACTCAGCATGCCCGCACTCCAAGCCCAGGCCCGGGCCACCCGGGAATCCCTGAACCTCTCCGCCCAACGCACCGCAGCCGCCCAGGAAATCCAGGCCCTCAACACCGAAACGCACTACCGCACCACCACCCACTAAAACCACCGCACACCCACCGGACCCACGGAGCCCGCAGGCCAGAAACAACCCGGTGCCGGGTGCAGGCCACCCCCCGTGGCCCGCACCACCACCCCGGGCCCCGGCAAACGCCGCCACAGAGTAGCCCGGCACCAACAGACAAAGAAAAAGCACCAACCCCAAGAAGGAACGGAACACCCTCATGTCCGACTGGAACGACGTCCTCACCGTCCTGAACCACGACCCCGCCATCCGCTCCTGGGCCCCGGTCCCCGGAACCACCCGCACCGCCCACGCCACCATCACCACCGAAACCGGGAACGAAGTGAGCATGATCATCGACAACAGCGCGAACGAATACTGGCTCCAACTCCTGACACCCATCACCGTGACCTCCGAAGGCCGGCTCTGGGAAACCGCCGGCCAGGCACTGCGCAACCTCCCCGCGATAGGGCTCACCCAACACGGTGCCGGCATCGCGATCCGCCACGGCATCCTGCTCCCCCACGCCGGGATCCACGCGATCACCAACGGCATCACCCTCACCGCCATCGCAGCCACCACCCACCACGAAACCACCCAAAAATAACCACCCAAACCCGGGCGCAGGGGCAACACCCCCGGACCAAGGCAGATCCCTCCCGGAAACCCCACAACCACCCGGCCCGTACGCCGGCCCACGACCGGACACCAGCCCCCAAAAACACCACGGACAGGAACCCCATGAAAACCGAGCACCACGCCTACACCACCACCCAGCCCACCGCCCTGATCGCCGAGGCCCTGAACCAGGCCTACGCCCAGCTCCGCGCCGAGGTCAGCACCATCACCGACCCCCTCGGACCGTTCAGCACCCCCGGGCAAGCACCACCGGACATCGCCGTCGTCGGCGAAGGACGCGGACTCATCGGCGGGTACTGGGCCGTGCAGGCCTACATCGAAGACCAAGGCACCCACCGCCGCGTCGAACTCGTCGCGCTCGGCCAACCCCTCCACCAACGCGCAATGGGCGGCGCCCGCAACACCGTGTCCCTATCCAAAAGCACCCAAAAACTGAATGAGATCGCCTCCACCCTCCACGCAGTCACCGGCAACCTCACCCCCACCACCCACTA
>NZ_JBFTOG010000064.1:0-15105 GCF_056397865.1 Arthrobacter sp. 05L417 | reverse complement strand
GGTTGCGTCCCGCTGAGTGGTGGAGTTTTCTCGACACCGTGCGGGTCAGTGATCTGATTATGCTGCAGTGAGTTCGGGGAGCAAAATCCCTTCTTTTACTGGTTCGGTCGTCGTGGTGTTCATGGCTTTGAGCTCGGCCATGGAGGCTTCGGAGAGGTAGCGGCGGTCTCCGGCTTCCCATTCGTCGTGTTGCTCGACGAGGACGGCGCCGGCGAGCCGGAGCAGGGCTGCCGGGTTAGGGAAGACCCCGACAACATCGGTGCGTCTCTTGATTTCTTTATTGACCCGCTCCATTGGGTTCGTGGACCAGACCTGGCGCCAATGCTTGGCCGGGAATCCGGCGAACGCGAGCACGTCCTCACGGGCGTCGTGGAGCATCGCGGCGACCTTCGGGTGGGACTTGCCCAGCATGCGGGCGACCTCATCGAACTGGGTGTTCACGTGCCCGGCGTCGGGCTGGGCGAACACGGTGCGGATGATCGAGGCGACCATCTCCTGGGAGCCCTTCGGCACGGTCGAGAGCACGTTGCGCATGAAGTGGACCCGGCAGCGCTGCCAGGCCGCGCCTTGGAACACCGTATCGATGGCTTTCTTCAACCCGGTGTGCGCGTCGGAGATGACCAACTTCACCCCGTCCAGTCCGCGGGTCTTCAGCGACCGCAGGAACGCGGTCCAGAACCCCTCGTTCTCGCTGTCGCCGACGTCGAAGCCCAGGACTTCCCTGCGCCCGTCGGCGGCGACGCCGAACGCGACCACGACGGCCTGGGACACGACCCGGTGATTCACCCGGGCCTTGCAGTAGGTGGCGTCCAGGAACACATACGGGTAGTCCATCGCGGCGAGGTTCCGGTCCCGGAACGCACCGACTTCCTGGTCCAGGTCCGCGCAGATCCGGGACACTTCGGATTTGGAGATCCCGACGTCCGCGCCCAGCGCCTTGACCAGGTCATCGACCTTGCGGGTGGAGACCCCGTGCAGGTAGGCCTCCATCACAACCGCGTACAAGGCCTGGTCCACGCGCCGGCGGCGCTCCAGCAGGGCCGGGAAGAACGACCCGGTCCGCAGTTTCGGGATCTTCAGGCTCAGGTCCCCGGCCGTGGTGCTTAACGTCCGGGGCCGGGTCCCGTTGCGCTGGGTGGTGCAGCAGGGCAGACTGGTCTAGAGCCATCGTGTGTTTGTGTCTTTCCGTGAGTTCTTTGATCGGTACTCACTGACCATCGCACGATGGCTCACTGCGTTGCCGGGCAACGCGCTACCGCGGCAGAACTACACCACCCCACGGGACGCAACCTGGCGGCTCTCCGTGGTTCGTGGTGAAACGGATTCCGTGTCTTGAAAGCTGAAGGGCTCGTAGCCCTGCTGTGATGGATGTTCTCTACGCATTCATCAAGAGTCAGGAGCTACGAGCCTTGATCGAGCCTACTTCCCCGCGCCCCGATGCTGCCACCGCCCTCTTCAATCTGCCCGACTACCGCGTCACCGATACCGACATCCTCGCCTTCGGGCAGCGGCGGGTCCGCGTCGAAGCCACCGCCGAGGCCGGCTGCCCGTGCTGCGGCGTCGTCAGCACCCGTGTGCATTCACGCCGGCTCCAACGCCTGCGCGACATCCCTGTCGCCGGCCCGGTCGAAGTGATCTGGTCCAAGCGGAGATTCTTCTGCGATGAGTATCTGTGCCCTCGGCGGACGAACCGTGAAGAGCCAGTTTGCCTAGGCTGAACACCGAAAGAATGCCGGCATCGGCCAGGTCGGCGGCCAGGCCGTGGCGATCCTGGAACTGCTTGACGCTCGGGATGATGGTCGCTGCACTCGGCCTTGTTGCCTTCGAAGCAGCCGATCTCCAGTGGGAACCCACACCGGTCCATGACCGGACCGACGTCCATCTATGGGTCGACGTGACCCGTGAACCAAGTCATGTGGCGCGAAACCTTTAGCTTGAACGCTTATATCGCGCGGGTTGGGCGCATTTTGGAGTCTCTTCCGAATGAGATGGAGCGCCGATAGTCGCGCCTTGATCCCACGGTTGCTCCCATGCGCATGGACTGTCGCTTATGCAAGAGTCGAAACCCAGATTACAGCCAGCCCTATCAACACGGATCCGAGCACGGTTGCCATTAGTTTGTCCTTCAGGGATATGAGGAGCAATGTTGAGGTCGCAGCGTCAACACCCGCATAGGCGCAGAGAAGAACCACTAGTTGGAATGCAGGCATGTGGACCGACCAGAGAGCGAACGCGACGACAACCGGAACGGCAATAATAGTCACTCGAGATGCGCTCGGCTTGAGAAAGCGAAAGGACATACGCTGTGCCGCGCCAGCGGCTGCCGACGAAAGAGACCACAGCCCGAGACAAATCGCTGGAACTGTCAGGTCTGGAAGGAAGAGGGCAACTCCACCGATTCCGACTGCGGAAATTACAGTGAGCCCCGCAACAAGCACACGAAGAAACCTGCGTCCTGCTGACGGTGAGTTGATGTTCTGATGAACCAAGATCGGCATTACGGAGTTTACGAGCGTAGCGCTCGCTGACCCGACCACCTTGACTGCCAGGTTAAGGAGAGTGACCGCGGATGGCGGAAGCAAGACTGCCAGGGACTGCAGCAGCACCAGACCAATGTATCCAATGCCGGCTTTGCCCAGGAACCAGTAAGGTGCGGTCGACCTTCCAGACTTTGATCGAGGCGCCCTTCTTAGAACTTCATCCCCGACGCGAAGCCTGCTCATCACGACGAGCAGCGTCCCATTTCCGAGAACCAGACCAATCAACATCAGCACGACTGCAGTAGTGGCGTCAGCTATCGGTAAAAGAAGGGTCATCATCGCGAGCCCATTGGCAGGCAAGGCAACACCTGATATCCAGCGAGGGTTCCCCTCAGCTTCGGCTGTTACGGCGCGAAACCAGACACGAGCCTGAAGTCCGGCGTTCAAGAACGATCCGATCGCTATCGGCAGGAGCGCAAAACCGGACCGTCCGCTTGCGTACAGCCAGGCGGCGCCCGCAAGGATGAGCGAGCAGCACAGCAAGGGCGTTAGCCAACGTACCCTCTTCATGGCAGTTCGAGTGATCTTTTCCTCGTTGAGCAGGAGAGGATACATCATGCCTACGACGACAATCTGGATGGGCAGCATTCCCATGTTGAAGAGGTAGAAGTAGGCATCTGTCGCCTCGTTTGCCCCGACACGCCACAACAGCAGTGCGAGTTGTGCTAAACCGATGGCCTGAGAACCGAGCGAGAGCGCCGGTCCCCGCGCAAAGGTCCTTAGGACTGATGAAACCTTCTGCTGACTCTGTAAGAGCTCGGTACCGACGTTCATTTCCCCCCTACCGGCTCCGGAGTACACGCCGCAGTGCGGGCGGACTTCAGATAACTACTAGACAGTTCGAATGGGCTGTCTAATGACGTTCAGTCTTCGCCAACGGGAAGCTTTGTGCCTGGCGTTTGTCGTCCGCCAACACGGTGGCATCGAAATCCGACTCCGGGACGGGTGTGCTTCCACGATCCGGACTGGACTGTGTCTTCCCGCGTTGGCGACTGCTCGACGACCGTTCGGGCTTCGGTTTCTCGTCGTGACTGTAATATCCGTAGGCGTACGCATCGGGACCCTTTGAAGGCAATCTGTTTAGCACGACACCAAGAATGTTGGATCCAACCATTTCGAGGGCGCTAAGTGCTTTTTGCAGGTCGTTCTGGCGAAGTTTTTGTGACCCGACGACGACCACAACACCACCGACATGCTGAGACAGAACTGTTGCATCCGTGACCGGTAGCAATGGCGGAGCGTCGATAATGACATGATCGAATGCCTGCTCTAGGCGATGAATTAGCTGACGCATTTCTTGGGACCCAAGTAATTCGCTCGGGTTCGGAGGAATCTGACCTGATGACAGGACATACAGATCGTCGTCCCCCCAGGGCTGGAGTAGATCGTTCACATCGGCGTCACCAACCAATGCTGTTGTCAAACCGGCGTTACGGTCTAAACCAAGGTATTCATTGACCATGGGGCGGCGAAGATCCGCGTCGACGAGACACACCAAGTGCCCCGCCTGTGAGAGAGCGATCGCGAGATTTGTCGCGGTCGTGCTTTTGCCCTCACCGGGAAGGGCCGACGTCATTAGGACAGTCTTTGCCTGGCCGGAGACGTTCGCGAACTGCAAGTTCGTCCTGAGCTGCCGGAAAGACTCGGCCCGTGGACCCTGCGGACCGGACTGTGTGAGCAGGGGCTTCTTCACGGCGTCCTGATCGAAGGTTATCCCCCCAAGAAGCGGCGCGCTTGTCACATGTCGGAGGTCAGCTTCGCCTCTAATCCGGTTGTCAAGAGCCTTCCTCAGGACAGCTGCCGCGACCCCTAAGACGAGCCCACCGACCAATCCGAGGAGCAGGTAAAGTCGTGTGTTTGGCGCCGATGGTGATTCCGGGGCCACCGCTGGCTTGATGATCGAGAGGCTGACCGGAGACGTACCGCCAGTTTTGGGCTTTTCAAGTGTGTCTACGGCCTTGATCAGACTGTTCGAGACTGCCTGGGCGATGGCTGCGGCTTGAACCGCCGAACCGTCTTTTACGGAGATGTTAATCAGAACCGTGTTCACATCTGTGGAAGCGGTAACTTCGTTTGCCAATTCCTGAGATGACATTCCCAGACCCAAGGCATCGATTGCCGGCTGGAGAACTATCGGCGAGTCCACCGTTTTTACATACGATTGAACTCGCGCTTGACTGAATGTGTTACCCTGCTGCAGCTCTTGAACTGTGCCTGAATTTTGAATCGCCACGAACAATTGGGTATCAGCGGTATATACCGGTTTGGATAAAGCTGAAAAAACTCCGCTTCCCAAAAGACCAACAAGCGTAACGGCGGCGATGACCATCCAGTCATGGCGAATAATGCGTAAATAGTCGCGTAGATCCAAACCGAGGTCTCCCCTGTGTCCTTGACTGGGACCTGCACGTAGCATCCCCCAGAACGGCAGTATTCGTGCGGTCCACGCCAGTGTACCGTCTGCGGCGGCTATTGACATTGTGTGAACATCTTTTGCGAGCTCATGCTTAGGGTTACTCCCGCCTGGGTGACCTGCGCGTCGCTATGGTTGAGAGGGTGTTGATTTCGACAAATGCACCGGAGACTGCTTGGTTGACGGAGTCGGTATCGGCGCTGCGCCAGTCTGCTCACCACCGAAAGAATGCCTCAATGACTCACCAAGCCCAACAACGGCTGGTGCTGGAACCTGCAACTCAGGTAAGTCGGTTCGTTCTGAACATGCACCTTCGGTGAAAGTTCAGAAAGATTCCTTACCGGATTTGACGAGTGGTCGATACTAATTGCCGGGGAGAGTTCGGCAACATCAAATGGAGGACGCTTTGCCCGGCTACGTGGACATCAACCCTCATCGGAAGACTACTCCGAACCCATTCAAGTACGGGGGGCTCCTCTTGTTGATGTGCCTCACCGCAGCAGTGGTCTACCTAGCCCTATCCCGGTAGCCCTCAGATGTCCCTAGAAGACTATGTCGAAGGCCTGGCAACCATGCTGGCCGCACTTGCAATCGTCGGAGCAACCGGAATGCTGGTCCTCGCCCTTCGGAAGCGGGGAAAGAGCGAGCGGAGTCGTCCGTCTTGCTGCGCTTCCCCGATGACGTGCGTCTGTCCGACGACCTAGATTGTGAGGCCGATGGGGGCGAACAAAAGATCCCAGAGGCCGCGCCAACCACGCAAACTCCTACCGCGTATCCAGATCCTCAAAAACCAGGAACGTTTGCGTGTCCAGCACGCCTGGCATCGACTGCAGTCGGTCGAAAATGACCCTGCGCAGGTGAATGTTGTCGGTGGCGCGGACCAGCAGGATGACGTCAAAATCTCCGCCCACCAGGGCGATGTGTTGTACCTCCGGAATGAGCCGTAGCTCTTCACGGAGTTCGCGCCACGAGTGCTGCTGCACCTTGAGTGTGACGTAGGCCGATGACTTCAAGCCGGCCTTGATGGGGTCCACCAGTGCGGTGAACTTGGTGAGCACCCCTTCACCCGTCAGTCGGGAGATTCTCGAGTACGCATGCGCGCGACTGATGTGGACGTTCTCCGCCACTTGGGTGACTGACATGCGGCCGTCCCGAGTCAGCTCGGCAATGATGTCCCTGTCCACTTGGTCAAGAGGAACCTCTGCCTGATCCGCTTCCACCTCGGCCATCGCATCTCCAATTCGTCCACAGCGTGGGCCCGTTAGCCAGCTCACATTTGCAATTTGTCTTCCAGACTAGAGCTTTCCTGCAAGCTTTTCCATGATTCTGCCCAGAGCTGGATACGAAACTTCTCCAAGGAACATACTGGTGACAAATAGTGGATACAGAAGGACGGACCAATGACGATCTCCGCAGACCATGAGGCCCAAGGTCTGGCTGACGCTCGGCCGGACGATACCCAAGCAAACGACCAAGCGTCCGAAGTGCGGCGCAAGTTCGGCATCAGCGTGGAAGACTACATGCTGCCGGCCCGCCATCAGATCCAGATGGTCGATCCTTCGGGCGTGCTCAAGCCCGAAGCTGAACAGGGCACGGAACCGGGCCACGAATATCCCATCCCCGGTGACGCCGAACTCATGGCAGCGTACGAACAGCTCGTCGTCGGACGCCGCGTCAATGACCAGAACTCCGCCCTCGTCCGGCAGGGCCGCATGGCCGTTTACCCGTCCAGCCACGGACAGGAAGCGTGCCAGGTAGCGGCCGCCCTGTGCCTTCGCGAAGGCGACTGGCTGTTCCCCACTTACCGTGACGCAGTGGCGGTCATGTCCCGCGGAGTGGACCCGGTGGAGACCATGACCATCTTTCGCGGCGACTGGCACGGCGGCTACGACCCCACCAAGCACAAGGTCGGCATCCAGTGCACACCACTCACAACGCAGCTGCTGCACGCCGTTGGAGTTGCCCATGCCGCCAAACTGCGCGGCGAGGACACTGTGGTTTTGGCGATGTGCGGCGACGGTGCCACCAGTGAGGGGGACTTCCACGAAGCCCTCAACTTCGCAGCCGTCTTCCACCTGCCCGTGATCTTCTTCGTGCAGAACAACAAGTACGCCATCTCGGTGCCCCTGAGTCACCAGTCCGTGGCGCCCTCACTGGCACACAAGGCCGTTGGCTATGGCATGGCCGGTGAACGCGTTGACGGCAACGACCTGGTCGCGCTCCTCGCCGTGCTGGATCGAGCCGTGAAACTCGCCCGCGAAGGCTCTGGCCCGCTCCTAATCGAGGCCCACACCTACCGCATGCAGGCCCACACCAACGCTGACGACGCCACCCGCTACCGAGAGGACAGCGAAGTAGCTGAATGGACCGCCAAGGACCCCATCAGCCGCATGACGGCGTACCTCACCGGCCGTGGATTGCTCGACAACGACGGTTCCAGCCGGATATCAGCAAAGGCCGAATCCGTTGCCTCGCAGCTTCGCGAAGGCCTGGGGGAGGATGTCCCCGTAGACCCGCAAAATCTCTTCCGCTACGTCTTCTCCACACCCACACCACAACTTAAAGAGCAGTCCGCCCTGCTCGCCGATGAACTCGCCCGTGAGGCATCCAGCCAGAAGGAGGCAGGCAAATGAGCCCCGCCGTCACCACATCCTCTGACGCCACCGAGCGCGCCGCAACAGGCGACGTCAGTTCCGCTACCGCAAGCGCCGCAGCCAGCGCGGCAGCAGTAGCCGAAGCCTCCGGTCCCCAGACCATCACCATGGCCAAAGCCCTCAACACCGCGATGGCGGACGCCATGGAGGCCGACGCTTCGGTTCTGGTGTTCGGTGAAGACGTTGGCCGGTTGGGTGGCGTCTTCCGGATCACCGACGGCCTGATGGCCACTTTCGGAGAACAACGGTGCTTCGACACCCCGCTGGCAGAGTCCGGCATCGTGGGCATGGCCGTAGGTATGGCCATGAACGGAATGCGTCCCGTGATTGAGATGCAGTTCGACGCCTTCGCTTACCCGGCCTTCGAACAGATCGTCAGCCATGTGGCAAAGATGCATAATCGCACCAAGGGCGCCGTGAAGCTGCCCATGGTCATCCGTGTGCCTTACGCAGGTGGCATCGGCGGCGTGGAGCACCACTGTGACTCGTCCGAGTCCTACTACGCCCACACCGCGGGTCTGAAGGTCTACACGCCCGCGACCGTGGCCGACGGCTACCGCATGCTCCGCGAGGCCATCGATTCCGACGATCCCGTCATGTTCATGGAACCGAAAAAGCTCTACTGGTCCAAAGACCAGGTGGACCTGGGCGCACTGCGGGCCGAACACGCCGCGAACACCGCGAAGGGATCCAGCAGCGAGGGGCACGCCGCCGTCGCGCGTCCCGGCACTGATGCGACGCTCATCGCCTACGGACCCTCGGTCCCGACCGCACTCGCCGCCGCGGCCGCAGCAGCTGAAGAGGGCCGCTCCCTTGAAGTGATCGATGTCCGCTCAATCGTGCCCTTCGATGACGAAACCGTGTGCGCGTCGGTGCGCAAGACCGGCCGCGCTGTGGTCATCGCCGAGGCTCACGGCTTCGCGTCCGTGTCCTCCGAAATTGTCGCCCGGGTGCAGGAGCGCTGCTTCCACTACCTGGCCGCGCCCATCCGCCGGGTCACCGGCTTCGATGTCCCATACCCGGCTCCGAAGCTGGAGCACTACTACTTGCCAAGCGTCGACCGCATCCTCGACGCCGTAGACGACCTTCAATGGGAGAACTGACCATGAGCGCAGACATGCAAGTGTTCCTGCTTCCGGACCTGGGCGAAGGCCTCACCGAGGCTGAACTCGTCAACTGGCTTGTGGCCGTGGGCGACGAGATTCGCGTGGACCAGCCGATCGCCGAGGTTGAGACCGCCAAGTCCATGGTGGAGGTGCCCTCGCCGTACGCAGGGATCGTCGCCGTGCTGCATGGCGAAGCCGGCCAGACGCTCGATGTCGGGAAGCCACTGATCTCGGTGGCTCCTGTTGGTGCTTCGGTCGCGGCTGAGCCTGCGGTTGCGGAAGAGGCCGGACCCGAGGAAGTTGTTTCCGAGGCACCCGTTGCGTCCGCAGCTGCCGAGGCTTACCGGATCGAAGAGAAAGCCGGATCCGGGAACGTCCTCATTGGCTACGGAACATCCGGAGGTGGTGAGGCTCGGCGCACTCGGCCGCGGAAGGCTCCGGCTTCCGCTGCACCCGTAGTGCCAGGGCCTGACTTTGCCGAACTTGCGTTGTCCCGTACGCGGATTCCGGGGAAGCTTTCTGCGGTGATTTCCCCATTGGTGCGGAAGATGGCCCGGGACCATGGGGTCTCTTTGGATGCTGTGCCTGGTTCGGGGGAGAGCGGGCTCATCCTGCGTCGCGACATTGAGGCCGCGATCGGAGGGGCTTCGCGCGAGACGACGCCCGTTGAGGCGCCCGCCGTTGTCCAGCCTTCCACCGGTGTCCAGGATGCCCGTACCGGCTTGTCAGTCACTTCGCGCACTCCGGTCCGTGGGATACGAAAGGCTGTAGCGGCGAACATGACCCGCAGCCGGTCCGAGATCCCTGAGGCAACCGTCTGGGTAGACGTTGACGCCACTGCGCTGCTTGAGATGCGAGCCGAACTCAAGAAGCGCGATCCGCACGGAGCTCCCGGACTACTCGCGTTCATCGCTCGTTTTGTCACCGCTGGGCTAAAAAAATTCCCCGAGCTGAACACCCGGTTTGTTACGGCGGAGGATTCGGCCGGCGGCGAAATGCAAGAGATTATCGCATTCGACGGCATCAACCTTGGCTTCGCCGCGCAGACGGACCGCGGACTCGTGGTTCCGTCCGTCCGCAACGCCCACCTGTTGAACGCCCGCGAACTCGATGCCGAAATCCGCCGGCTCACCACGGTCGCCCGTGAGGGCAAGGCAACACCGACGGAGTTGGGCAGTGGCACCTTCACTCTGAACAACTACGGTGTGTTCGGCGTGGACGGTTCCGCCGCGATCATCAACTATCCCGAGGTAGCGATGCTGGGCGTGGGCCGCATCATTGACAAGCCCTGGGTGGTGGACGGCCAGTTGGCTGTCCGCAAGGTCACCGAGCTGACGTTGGCGTTCGATCACCGGGTTTGTGATGGGGAAACGGCTGCGGGGTTCCTGAGGTACGTCGCGGACGCGATCGAGAACCTGGGGACGGTACTTGCGGATTTGTAGACGATGGCTATGTCGGTTTGCTACCCGAGCGATTGGAATGTTCACATTGGGCCTGCCCGCCTACTTGGCGAGCAGATGCGTGTCAAGGCAGTGGCGACGTAATCATTGTTCCTTGAATGTCGGGCCTGCGTTCAAGACCCAACATGAGCATGGACGGCCCAAGGCTTCAGCGCGTTAATATGTGGCCCGACGACATATTAGTCACCTATCGAGTCTTATCGACCCCTTATACTCATCTGCATCTGGGTCACCAACTTGGGGGTAAAAATGGCCGGCAATCAGCGTGATCGTTTTTATGGACTGGATGCGCTTCGTGGCGTCGCCATCCTTTTAGTCCTCTTGCGCCACTCGTGGCCAGAGACATTCGGGGGTGCCGGGATAGTTGGTGTTGTCGTGTTCTTCGCCCTGAGCGGGTATCTGATCACCCAGTTACTCATGCGGGATATCGATGAGTTTGGTCGCGTCAGGTATGGGCGCTTCTACCGGCACCGCGCGTTCCGTCTGATCCCGGCCCTGGTGTTCATGCTCGCAGGGTTCGCTGTCATCGAGGGCGTGTGGAATATTCTCGGTGACCGCGTGGAGATTGTTCGCTCGGTGATCGTTGGAATGACGTACACCATGAACATTCCCGGGTTCGGGCACGGCAGTGACGCGCTGAGCCACTTATGGACACTGGCAACTGAGGAGCAGTTCTACCTCGTATGGCCTGCACTGCTTCTGCTTGGCATGAAGCGTTGGGGGCCCCGCAAAACAGTGGCGATTGCCACGGCTGGCGTCCTTGCACTTTGCGCCGCCACGATATGGGTGGCCCATGCGGAAGTCATCAAGGTCTACACCTTGCCAACGTCATGGGCCTCGGCGATGCTAATAGGCGCTTGGGCGCGCATAGAGCACGAGAAACTTTCACAATGGTTCTCGGCGATTAGCTATAGTCGGGTGCTGGCTGCCGTTTCCGCCACTGCCCTCGGTGCGCTTTGCTTCGTCCCAGAGCCGAAATCATGGCCTGTGACGTATCTTGTTGGTGGTCCGCTGATCGCATTGTGCACAGTGGTGCTGGTGTTCGCGTTTGCAGGGAAGAGCGGCCCGCCCCCACTGGCCGTGAAGCCTCTTGTTGGGCTGGGTGCTATCTCCTATGCGGCTTACCTTTGGAACTATCCGATCTCCAAGTGGGTCGAGAACGACTGGCTTGTAATCGTCTTGACGCTGGTTGCTGCGGTAGTTAGCTGGCTTCTTATTGAAAAGCCCGCCCAAAACTTTCGTAGGCATCTTGAGAAGCGTCTTGCCCGGAAGGAGTCAGTTCTTTTCTGAAGCCTCGTCGAGTTTCTTCCGAAGTTCATGGTTCGCTTGTGTGAGCAAGTTAACCTGAGTGTAAAGCTCGCTGATGAGAGCGAGGATTGCGTCCGGGTTCATTAGATCGCCCTCCAGTTGGTTCCGTTTGAGATGAACATTTTTCCTGTCCCGGCGGCCATAGCAAGAGTGGCAGAGCCGTCGATGTTGTTGGATGCCGTTGCAACGGTGACCACGCCAGTGCTGGCGTTCTTGACCCAGTAGGTACGCCCGGACATTGAGGGAGCCGACGGGCTCGGAAGCGTGACTTTGGATACGGCAGTGGTGCAGACCACTGAATCGCTGGCTGTGACGGTGGTATCGGCGGATACTTCGCGGAACTTTGTTTTGGTGCCGCCAGTGATGAACCAGTTTCCGGACTGATCAAGTGTCGCGTACTGGGCAATGCCTACTTTTGTGAAGGCGATGATGCCGTTTTCATTCGCGATGGCGAAGTTTGTCCCGTTCTGCGACATTTCAATACCCACGGTGCCGTTGGAGCGCTTGCCGGCATACACTCCATCGGCGACGCCGGCGCCGCTGATTCCGGGCGTGAGGCCGGCGAAGAACGCCGGTCCGTCGAACTGCGCGAGGCCTTTGAATCGGGCCGACCATTTGTTGACGCCGCCCGTTGGGGCTTCGAAGTAGGCCGCGTAGGCGTTGATGATTGCGCCGCCGACGTTGTCCACAGGGCCTCGGGCGTAGTGGCCGTAGGCATTCGTGACAGTCGCGCCTATGGCCGATGCCTCCACGTTGGCCACCGTTTCAAGGCCCATGAACGTTCCGAGAGTTGCGCCTGGAGTGTAGAGGTGCGCCTCAGAGGTCTGCGCGTAGACGGCAGTTACCCCTGCTAGGTCGCCGACTTGGTTGCCGGTCTTCATGAAAACGACTTCACCGAAAATCACCGTGGGGTCGGCGACACCGTAGCCGGCTTCGTTCGCGAACCCGCCCTTGAAGATGATGTTGTTGACGAAGCCGACCTTGTTGCCGCCGTAGGTGGTGTTATCCAGGGTCCTGCCGTCGATCACAACATTGAACTGTGTCGGCTGACGAGGGTCCGCGGCAAGGCCTGTGTTGTTACCGAACACGTTGAGGCCCTGAAACCACTTATTGCCCGTGACCTGCTGGATCGGGCGGCCACCGATGGTCTTGTCATTTGAACTGGCAGTGCGGGTCACCGTTATGGCGGAAAGGTCTGGAAGCTGCGAAGTGGGGATTTTTGCCGCGGCGTCCAAAGCTGCCACACCTGAAGGGGCACCAATTTCAGCCACGGGAACGTAAATGTCCGCGGTGGCGGCCTGGGCGCTACTGGCACCAAGAGCCGCGACGGCGGAAGCGCCAGTGAACGCAGCCATCAGGGTCCCAAAGCTGAGCAGCCCACGCCGCTTCACTCCGGCATCCAAGGGGGACACCCGCTGATCTTTCTTGCCATTCTCGTTAGCCATGCCTAGAAGTTAATTCGTTGGAACGACCCAGAACACCGTGGACGTTACGTGCTTTTGGTTAACTAGTACTCGGGTGGTTCGCAAGACTACTCGTGGGGACAGAGTTCCCAGACCGGTGGGTGGTGGCTGGCAGGTCTTGAGTGCCCTTTATGATGGGGGCATGAAACGTTGGGGAACCCGCACGCTTACGGTGAGCTTTTACATCTTTGCGGGAGCCGCGGTTCTGCTGGTGGGAGCGTGTGCCAGTATCGCTTACAACCCGATGCTCACTCTTGGTGTCATTGGTGCCGTACTCGCAACAATGGTCTTCTGGATGGTGCCAACAGACAGAATCGCCGGTTTTTCCGGTTCTGCAGCCGTCGTGATTCTTGTGCTGATCCCGGTACAAAACATTGCCGCCTACGGGAACCTGAAGTACATAACCCTTGGAGCCGTTGCGGCCCTGGTTGTTATTACTTGGGCGCGGCGGTTCAGATCACTGGCTGGCAGGCCCAAAGGACTTTGGTTATTCCTCGTATATTTTGGCCTATTGGCCGCAGCCACCCCCAGATCCATCGAGCCAAGTTCATTTTCGCTTCTGCTGGGAGTCGTGATTGCCGGGCTAGGGCCGGCACTCCTGTTCGCGATGATGAATCGCGCTGAACGCAAGGGCTCGATAAATTTCGTTGTGGCCATAGCCGCGCTCGAAGCGGCGTACTCCCTTTTTGAATTGGCAACCCACCCGAGCCCCATATGGGGTTATGCGAGCGTCACGGCCTCGGGTGACCCTAGCATCATGTACAACCAGATCGTGAGCGGTCTGATCCGCTCGCAGGGAACGTTGGCACATCCCCTCCCGTTGGCGCTCCTGTTGCTAGTTGCACTTGCTCTGCTAGTCAGGGGCGCTGGCCCTAAAAATGGTTTACTGAAAGTTTGTACCGGAGTCCTGTTATTTGCTGGGTGCTTCGCTGCCGGTAGTAGGTCCGCCCTAGCGGTGGCGACAGTTTTGGTCTTCTTGGGAGTTGGGAAGCGTTTGTGGAAGGCTCTCGTTGTTGGCATTCCCCTGCTCACCATCGTGGTCCTCATAGCGATTTGCGCGGGATTCTTGGAGTCGGACGTCTATCGTCGTTTCATCGAATCTTCATCCCTCAGCCACCGCGGCGGGGCCGTCGACGCGGTCCCTGGCCTCCTGCACAATCAAGACCTTCTAGCAACGGTTTTTGGCAACGGATATTTTTCCGCATACCAGTTGTTCCGGGCCGGTTTGTTGCAGGTCGGCGACTTCTTCGCTGTTGACAACCAGTTCGTCATGACGTTAGCCGAGGGAGGCCTAATCACCCTTGCCGTATTGGTGACTCTCATCCTGCTTGCGCTCAAGAGGATCCATCGGTCCTACCGGCTTGGACTCTTGTCGGTCGTTGTCTTCTTCGTCAGCTTTGATGTTCTATCTTGGCCGTCTGGGATTGCGCTCTTCGGCGTGTTTTTGGGTTTGGCATTCTCAGCCCCCGCCGTTAGTTCGCCTGTGCTTGCTGCGGCTGAGACCTCCGATCTTGTGCCGGCTAAATTCGGCAGTCCCACTGAGGACGGCTCCGGATATCCGGCCGAGGTACCCGTTCGTACAACTTAGGGTAACAACCAGAGAGTACAGGCCAGAACCGCGCACATTGATGCCCGCATATGAGTCTTCTTCGATGATGGCGACGGAGGATACATAACCTGAGTTCCTCCAACGCTGAATGCCGCCCAGTGATTGCTCGGAAGTGATGGCGTAGCCATTCCCCCGTCAGTACCTGTGAGCCCGATCAGATCAAGATCCCAAGTGCCCGTATCGAGCAACATTCAATGGGAGAGGGGCCGGCGCTTGGCAGCCGAACTTTCTGAGTACCAAAGCAAAATCGCCACAAGACTCACGTGCGACAACCCAAACGGGCATGCATCCCTTCAAAAGCGTTCAGCACCGCCGTTGTGGACGAGCAGTTAATTCGCGGGCGCTGAGCTGCTTGGAAAACTCGATCGACATCGTCTATTGGCCCTGTTCCTTGTACTTTGCCTCGGTTTCGGCCTTCTGCGGGCGCCACCATGCTTCGTTGTCGCGGTACCACTTGATGGTGTCTTCGATGCCGGCCTCGAAGTTGGAGAACTCGGGCTTCCAGTCCAGCTCGGTGCGCAGCTTCGTGGAGTCGATCGCGTAGCGCAGGTC
>NZ_JBFTOG010000063.1:0-15133 GCF_056397865.1 Arthrobacter sp. 05L417 | reverse complement strand
GATCGGCTACTACGACAAGAAGGACATCACCCTGGACGAACTCACCGCCCAGATGGCCGGCGGCGCGGAACTGGCAGAACTCGCCCACGAACTCGAACAACTCGGCGGGCACACGGAGGCCCTCAAGGAAGTCCAAGCCGAAGTCGCCGAAGTCACGGACGCGGCATACGAAAGCAACACCAAGCGCCACTAAGCGCGAACGTTTACAACCCGATGGAGCAACCATGGAAATGCTAATAGCCGGAAACTGGCGCGGCGCCGCCGACGGAAGGACAGAGGAAGTCCGCTCGCCCTTCGACGGCCG
The DNA here is from genome assembly GCF_056397865.1 of Arthrobacter sp. 05L417. NCBI lineage: Bacteria > Bacillati > Actinomycetota > Actinomycetes > Micrococcales > Micrococcaceae > Arthrobacter > Arthrobacter sp. 05L417. The sequence continues at coordinate 14,829 of NZ_JBFTOG010000063.1, read as the reverse complement.
GACGATCGACACAGTCCCCGTTGCGACGGTCCAGGACGCCCAAGCCGCCCTTGACCGTGCCGAAATCGGCGCCCACCTGCAAAGGACAACACCGGCCCACGTGCGTGTCGATATCCTCCTGCGCGCGGCCGCCCTGGCGGATGAACGTGCCGAGGACATCGCCCAGACTATTAGCGCCGAATCCGGTAAACCCATCACGGAAGCCCGGGGCGAAGCCAGTCGCTCCGGGAACATCATCCGCCTCGCCGCCTACGAAGGGAGCCAGCTGTACGGCTCCACGCTTCCTTTGGACGCAAACGCCGGGACAGGTTTGGACAAGATCGGCTTCACGCTGCGGCAGCCTGTGGGCATCGTCGTCGCCATCACGCCGTTCAACTACCCGGCGCTGCTGGTGTTGCACAAGATCGCACCCGCGCTGGCGGCCGGTAACGCCGTCGTACTTAAACCGGCCCGCGCAACACCGCTGACGGCGCTGAAGCTGGCGCAGTGCTTCGTCGACGCCGGCCTGCCGCCCGAGGCGCTGTCCGTGATCACCGGACCCGGCAGCTCCCTGGGCGACGTGCTGGTGACGGACCCGCGGGTCCGCAAGGTGTCCTTCACAGGCTCCACCAGCATCGGAACGCGCATCAGCTCGATCGCGGGCGTGAAGAAGCTGTCCCTTGAGTTGGGCGCTTCGTGCCCGGTGATCATCCTGCCGGACGCCGATCTCGAACTCGCCTCCACTGCAGTGGCGGCTGGCGGCTACGTCAACGCAGGCCAGGTATGCATTTCGGTACAGCGGGTCATCGTTGACCGTCGCGTGGAAAAAGACTTCCTGGACGCTCTCGTCCCGAAGGTCGAAGCGATCGCCGTGGGCAACCCCAAGGAAGAGGACACGCGTCTCGGCTCGCTGATCTCCGAAGAGGAAGCCTCACGCGTCCACACCTCGATCCTCGAGGCCCGCCATTCCGGCGCCCGTGTCCTCACCGGTGGTGACCGTGACGGCGCCGTGGTGACTCCCGCCGTCGTTGCCGGCGTCGACCCCCGGTCGCCGCTGAGCCGGAATGAACTGTTCGGGCCCGCCGTCGCGGTCTCCTCCGCGCAGGACATGGAAAGCGCCATCGCGATGGCCAACGACAACGAGTACGGGCTGGGTGCAGGCATCTTCACGAGCGACGTCGCCGGTGCGGTACAGGCCATGCGGCAGATCGACGCCGGCAACATCCACATCAACTGGTCGCCGCTGTGGCGGGCCGATCTCATGCCCTACGGCGGCTTGAAAGGCAGCGGAATCGGCAAGGAAGGCGTCCGTTCTGCTGTCCAGGAAATGACCGAAGAGAAGACGGTCGTCCTGCACGGGCGCCCCTGGTAACCACGACAACGGGAATAAGGCAATGACCACACCATCGCAGACCATCAGGCTCACCACTGCCCAAGCGGTCATCAAGTACCTCTCCGCACAGTATTCGCTGGCCGACGGCGTCCGCCGCCGCTTGGTCCCTGCCGCCCTCGGAATCTTCGGGCACGGCAACGTGGCGGGCCTGGGCCAGGCACTGGATGAACTGGCCGACGACATGCCGTTCATCCAGGGCCGGCACGAGCAGTACCTTGCCCACATCTCCACCGCGTACGCCAAGGCGAGCCGCCGCCAGGCAGTCCTCGCCGTCACGGCCTCCATCGGCCCGGGCGCGCTCAACCTCGTGACCGCCGCCGGCCTGGCAACGGTCAACAGGGTCCCCCTGCTGCTCCTGCCCGGCGACACCTACGCCACGCGTCACCAAGGACCCGTGCTGCAGCAACTGGAACACCCCACCGAGGCTGATGCCACGGTCAACGACGCGTTCCGCCCCGTATCGCGCTTCTTCGACAGGATCAACCGCCCGGAGCAGCTCCTGACCGCCCTTCCGCAGGCAATGCGCGTGCTCACGAGCCCCACGGATACGGGCGCAGTAGTCATTTCGCTTCCTCAGGACGTGCAATCCCACGCCTACGACTTCCCGGCAGAATTCTTCGAGCCACGCGATTGGAAGATCCGGCGCCCGCTTCCGGACCTGGAAGAGGTCGACGACGTGGCCCGGCTCATCCGTTCGGCCGAGCGTCCCGTGATTATCGCCGGCGGCGGCATCCACTACTCCGACGCCCACGCGGCGCTCGAGGCGCTGGCAGGCCAGGTCGGGATTCCCGTCGTCGAGACCTTCGGCGGCAAGGGCGCCGTGACCAAAGACGAATGGTGGCAAGTGGGCGGTGTGGGACTCGAGGGCAACTTCGCGTCCAACACCCTGGTCAAGCAAGCCGACCTGGTCCTTAGCGTCGGCACGCGCCTCACCGACTTCGCCACCGGCTCCCAGTCGATCTTCGAGAACGCGGACGTCCGTTTCGCGTCCTTGAACATCGTGGACGCCGATACCCGCAAGCAAGGCGCAACCGGCATCCTCGCGGACGCCCGTCTAGGCCTGGAAGCACTTGCCCGGGCCTTGGAGGGCCACAGCACCGCTGAAAACTGGCAGGAAACAGTCCATTCCGAGAAGGCGAAGTGGGCCCCGATCCGGTCCCAATGGCTCGACGCCGACACGCCCTACCGCCCGGAAGACCACCCGGACGCGCCGGTCACGGGAGCCGTCCTGACCCAGCCACAGCTGATCGGACTCATGCAGGAGCACGCCCGCTCCGGCGACACCATCATCGCCGCGGCCGGAGGACCTCCCGGTGACCTGCAAAAGGTCTGGGATGCCACGGGCAGCCGCAATTGCCACCTGGAATTCGGTTTCTCCTGCATGGGTTACGAAATCGCGGCCGGCATGGGCGTCCGCTTGGCTGAGGGCAACAACGACAACCGCGTGGTCACCTTCATCGGTGATGGCACGTTCCTCATGGCACCCACGGAAATCCTCACCGCGGCCCAGGAAGGCCTCAACGTCACGGTTGTTGTCTCAGAGAACCATGGCTATCAGGTCATCCACCGCCTGCAGATGAACCGCATGGGACGCGAATTCGGCAACGAATTCCGCTACCGCACCACCGGCGGAAGCGTCGCCGTCGACGACGCCCCGAAGGCGCGGCTCGACGGCGACTACCTCAAGGTGGACCTCCGGCAGATCGCCGAAGGCCTAGGCGCCCTCGCCATCCGTGCCACCACGGCGGCAGAGGTCCGGGAAGCGCTGTCTTCCACTCGCGACACTCAAGGACCCGTCGTGATCGTGGTGCCCACCGTTCCCCATGTCGACCTGCCTGGCGGCGACGTCTGGTGGGACGTAGCTCCCGCAGAAGTGTCCGGACAGGAATGGGTCCGTTCATTGCGCTCGGACTACGAGCAGGCAAAGGGCCGCCAGCGGTGGTTCGGATGAACGCCTCGAGTGGCGGCAACTACGACGGCGGACCGCTCGACGGCGGTCGGCTGCGGCGCCGCTTGGCCGCCGGAGACGTGACCCTGGGAACCTTCGTTGGCATGGCTTCGGCCACCGCGGTGGAAGTGTGCGCCGCTGCCGGCGCGGACTGGGTGCTCGTCGATCTTGAGCACGGTTCCGGCGGTGAGGATGCGGTCCGCGACGGTGTCCTTGCGGCCGGAAGCTACGGCGTCCCCACCATTGTTCGCGTGGAGAGCGGAGAACGGATCCGCATCGGCCGGGTCCTGGATCAAGGCGCAGCGGGCATCATGGTTCCCCGCCTGAATTCCGTGGAGGAAGCCGGCCAAACCGTGAAGCACATGCTGTATCCGCCCTACGGCGACCGCGGCGTGGCAACGTACAACCGCGCGTGCCGCTGGGGCATGGACCGGGCTCCGTTGAGCGCAGACCAGCAATCAGCCGTGGGAATCGTCCAGATTGAAACCCTGGACGCGCTGGAGCACGTGGAGGAGATCGCGGCGCAGGACGGCGTGGATGTCCTTTTCGTCGGACCGATGGACATGTCCTTCGCTTTGGGCGTCCCGATGCAACTGGACAGCAATGTCTTCCAGGAGGCACTCCAGCGGGTAGTCGCGGCCGCGCAACTGCACAACAAAGCTGCCGGCATCCTCGCGGTGGACGGCATGGCGGCGGCCAAGTATGTCCGCCAAGGCTTCCGGTTCGTGGCCATCGGTTCGGACTCCACCATCATGGCGGCGGCGTTCCGGGACGCCTTCGACACCGCCCGCAACTGACAAGAATTTTCAACGAGAAAGGCATGAACGTGAGCCCAGAATCCCGCACAGTCGGTGTAGGCCTTATCAGCGTCGGATGGATGGGAAAGCTCCACTCGCGCGCCTACCAGACGGTCCCGTACGCCTACCCTGAGCTTGGCCTGACCACCAAGCTCGTCATCGCGGCGGACACTGCGCCGGACCGGGTGGATTACGCCCGCGATGTCCTCGGCTTCGCGGAAGGCACCACGGACTACCACGATGTCCTGAACCACCCGGACGTCGATGTCGTTTCCATCTGCGCCCCCAACTTCCTCCATGCCGAAATCGGTATCGCGGCGGCCAAAGCCGGCAAGCACTTCTGGATCGAAAAGCCTGTTGGACGCGGCTACGAAGAAACCGTAGCCGTGCAGGAAGCCGCCGTGGAGGCCGGCGTCGTGACCTCCATCGGCTACAACTACCGCCACGCCCCGGCCGTGGAGCACGCCAGGAAGCTCATCGCGGACGGGCGCCTTGGGCGCATCACGAATGTCCGCGCGGTGTTCTTCTCCGGATACGCTTCCGAGCCCAACGGCGCTTTGTCCTGGCGCTTTGACCGGAAACTCGCCGGCACCGGCGTGCTGGCGGACTTGTTCAGCCACGCAACCGACCTGTGCCAATATGTAGTTGGGCCCATCGCCGAGGTAACCGCGCTCACAAGCACGGTCTACACGCAGCGCCCCAAGCTGGCGATGGGGTCAGGCACGCACTTCGCGGTGATCGAAAACGGTGAAATGGGAGAGGTCGAGAATGAGGACTACGCTGCAGCGCTGGTCCGCTTCGGCCCGTCCGCCCGCGGGGCAGGCGCCGTCGGCACCATCGAATCCTCGCGCGTTGCCGTTGGACCCGAATGCGGTTACCAGATCGAGGTCTACGGGACCGAGGGCTCGCTCAAATGGGACTTCGAGCGCATGAACGAACTCAAGGTCTGCCTGGGCCGGAACAACGACGAGCAGGGCTACACCACGGTGAACGCCAGCCCTCGGCATGGGGATTACTCGCACTTCCAGCCCGGGCCCGGCAACAGCATGGGTTTTGACGACCTCAAGGTCATCGAGGCCAAGAAGTTCCTCGTCGCCGTCGCTGGAGGAGCACAGGAAAACTCCAACATCCACGACGCCGCCTCGGCCGCTGCCATTGTCAGCGCTGCGGAAGCGTCCTCGCTGTCCGGTCAATGGCAGAAGATCGAGGAAATCCACGGCACGACGGCAGCGCGGGCATAACCATGGCACCTCCATCCGCCCGGCGGCCAACGATCATGGACGTGGCAGAACGCGCCGGCGTTTCCAAGTCCTTGGTCTCACTCGTGCTGCGCGACTCACCGCGCGTCAGCGACGAACGCCGCCAGCGGGTGCTCAAGGCTGTTGAAGAGATGGGCTTCGAGTTGAACCTCGCAGCCCGGTCCCTGGCAACACGGGACAGCGGAACCATCGGTGTGCTGGTCAGCGACATGCACAACCCGTGGGCCTTTGACGTCGCCGACGCCGCACGGACCGTACTTGAAGAGGCCGGGCACACCGTCCTCTTCAGTGCGGTCACGGCGGCGGGCAGGGGGGTGGACCAGTCCATCCTCCAGGCCTTCCGGGACTTGCGGGTCGCGGGCCTGCTCGTCGTCGGAACCGTGCCTGACAAAGCACCGTTCAGCCGGGCCGTTTCCGGCGGAGCTGTGGTCTTTGCAGGTGGTGGACCGGACTACATCGATACCGCCGATATCGTGCGAAGCGACGATGCCCTCGGCATGTCCATGGTTGTTGAGCACTTGATCGCCCAGGGACACGAGAACATCGTGCACCTTGGCGGCTTGGGTGGCTCGGTTGGCCGGGAACGCGTGGACGGGTATTCGGCAGCAATGGAAGAGCACGGTCTGGCCCGTTACATCCGTGTGGTCGACGCCGACTTCTTCCAGGAATCCGGTTATGTTGCCGCCCAAAGGGCCCTGAGTTCCCGCTCCACGCACCAGCGCCCCACAGCGCTGGCCTGCATCAACGACCTTGCCGCTTTTGGTGCCATGACGGCTGCCGATGAACGCGGCGTCGAAATAGCCGTCACCGGTTATGACAACATCGCGCTGGGTGCCATGCCGCGCCTGGGACTGACCACTGTTGACCCGGACAGCTCCACCATTGGCGTCACAGGGGCCAAAACCCTCCTGGAACGCATCCATGGTGAAGGCAGCGGCTTCGTCCACCATTCCGTCACGCCCCACTTGGTCGTGCGGAAGTCCAGCCTCCTGGGCCTTTAAAACACAGGCCTCTAGACGTATCAGCGGTGCCATTCCTGGCACCGCCCCATACCCCTCCACATCTTCAAGGATGACGATGGCTTCCATAACCACACCCCAAATCTTCGTCGCTCTCGGCAGCGTTGAGCCCGACTTGGTGGAACCGCTCCTGTCCGAACACCAGCGACTCATCCAGGACCCCACCGACGCGGATCTGGCGAACGCCGACGCGGCAATTGTCAGGGCCGCCTACCGCGTGGACCGGGAACTGTTGGACCGCATGCCGGCCCTCAAAGTCATCGCCCGAACGGGCGTCGGAACCGAGCTCGTGGACGTCGCAGAAGCGAACCGGCGCGGAATCCCGGTGGTCATCACCCCAGGAAGCAACACCGCCTCGGTGGCCGAAGGCGTGTTCGCCCACCTGCTGGCTCTCGTCAAGAAGCTCTCTCCGCTGACTGCACTGGTCCGCGAGGGACGCTGGGAGCAGCGGGCCGCCGTCGGCGTCGGAGACCTTGAGGGATTCACGCTCGGCATCATCGGGTACGGCCGCATTGGTCGCCGGGTGGCGCGTATCGCCGAAGCCTTCGAGCTCAAGGTTCTCGCCTACGATCCGTTCGCGGAGGTTCCCGCGGAAATCCGGTGCGACACCGTGGAGGAGCTGCTTGAGGGCAGCGATTTCGTCACCCTCCACGTGCCGCTGACACCGGAGAACCAGAACCTCATCAACGCGGACCGCCTCAAGGTCATGAAGCCCGGTGCGATCCTCATCAACTGCAGCCGGGGCGGCCTCATCGACCTCGACGCCGCCTATGAGGCACTGCGGTCGGGACAGCTCTCCGGGCTCGGCCTGGATGTGTACGATCCCGAACCGCCTGCCCACCACCCGCTGTTTGACCATGAAAACGTGGTCCTGACTCCGCACCTGATGGGATTCACCCGGCAAGGCATGGCCCACACCGTCAGGGACGCCGCCCAAGGTGCGGTTGACGTCCTCGCCGGCCGCACGCCCGCGGCGGTGGCAGGGCCATGACGGGTCCCTCTGTTGAGCATGTCCCCGTCAACTCTCCAGAACCAAGCCAAGGCCCCGGTCTTCTCCGGGCAGCCCACTAGAAAGGACCAATGCACATGTCCACTGATCGACCCCTCAAAGTCGCGCTGTTCGGATCGGGCCGTATCGGGCAAGTCCACGCCCGGAACATCGCCGCCCACCCGGACCTGGAATTGGCCTGGATCGCCGATCCCTTCATCGAAGGGGCCCGCACGTTGGCGGCCGGGACCGGAGCCATCGCCGTCGAGACTGCCGACGAGGTCTTCGCGAACGGTGACCTTGACGCCGTCGTGATCGGCTCGCCCACCAGCACGCACGTGGAACTGATCTCGCGTGCCATGGCGCAAGGCGTGGCGGCCCTCTGCGAGAAGCCAATCGACCTCGACATTGACCGTGCACTCGCATGCCGCGACGCGATCAAGGGCAACAACACCCCCCTTATGCTCGGGTTCAACCGGCGCTTCGATCCGCACTTCGCGGCCATCCAGCGCCGTGTCGCTGCGGGAGAGATCGGCCGCCTCGAACAGCTCACCATCATCAGCCGCGATCCCGCTCCTGCCCCGGCGGCCTACATCGCCACCTCGGGAGGGATCTTCCGGGACATGAGCATCCACGACCTCGACATGGCCAGGTTCTTCGTGCCGGACATCGTCGAGGTGTCGGCTTCGGGCGCCAACGTGTTCTGCGACTACATCGAGGAAGCCGGTGACTTCGACTCCGTGGTCATCACCCTTAGGGGACGCGACGGCGAACTGGTCACCATCACCAACTCCCGCCACAGCGCCTACGGCTACGACCAGCGACTGGAGGCGTTCGGCAGCGAAGGGATGCTCAACGCGGGCAACGTCAGCCCGACGACGGTGCGCAAGTATGGTGCGGCCGGCGCCGAAGAGGCGGACGCCTACCTGCCGTTCTTCCTGGAGCGTTACGCCGAGGCCTACCGGAACGAGTTGGACGGTTTCGCCAAGGCCATCCGCTCGGGCACTGCCTGCAGCCCGGGATTCGACGACGGCCTGCAGGCACTCGCCCTGGCCAACGCGGCCGAAGAGTCCGCCCGTTCCGGCCGCGCTGTCAGGATCGAAAACTCAGTTAAGATCGGGCAGCCGTAGCCATGCCACTTCTCCAAGACAAAGTGGTCCTCATCAGCGGGGGCACCCAAGGTTTGGGAGCCGGCGTCGCACGACGCGCAGCGGCCGAAGGTGCGGCCGGGATTGCGATCACCGGGCGGAACGCGGACTCGGGTGAACGGCTCGCCGCGGAGATCACGGCCTCCGGCGTCGAAACCCGGTTCATTAAAACCGACCTCGCCGACGTCGAACAGGCCCGGAACTCGGTGCTTGAGACGATCAACGTCTTCGGGCAACTCGACTGCGCCGTCAATGCTGCCGGACTGACCACCCGCGGCACCATGCTGGACACCACGCCCGAGCTTTTCGACGCGCACATCGCGGTGAACCTGAAATCGCCGTTCTTCATCATGGCCGAAACCATCAAGCACCTTTGTAGCAGGGGTGTGCCAGGAAGCATCGTGAACGTCATCTCCATCGCCGAACTCGGCGGCCAGCCGTACTTGGCGCCGTATGTGGCGGCCAAGGCCGGCCTGGCCGGAGCAACCCGCAACGCGGCGCATGCCCACCGTTGGGACAAGATCCGCATCAATGGGCTCGACATCGGCTGGACCGCCACGGACGGCGAAGCCGAAACCCAGAAGAAATTCCACGGCGCAGGAGAGGACTGGCTCGAAAAAGCCAACGCATCCGTTCCCATGGGAAAGCTCGGACAAGTGGACGAGATCGCCGAATTCATTGTCTTTCTCCTCTCCGACAGGAGCGGTGTTGTCACGGGCTCGGTCATCGACTGGGACCAAAACGTATACGGAGGATCAGATTGAGCACCATCACCAAGCGCCTTGCCGCAGCACCCATCTCCTGGGGCGTCTGTGAAGTCCCCGGTTGGGGCCACCAGCTTGAGGCCGACAGGGTTCTGTCCGAAATGACCGCCCTGGGCATCAGCGCCACCGAGTTCGGCCCCGCAGGGTTCCTCCCCGAACAGGCCGCCCAACGCGCGGACGTGCTGAAGCGGCACAACCTCCAGGCCATCGGCGGCTTCTTCCCCGTCATCCTGCACGATCCGTCCAAGAACCCCTTGGATGTTGTGTCGGCTGAGTTGGATGCTTACGAAGCTGCGGGGGCCAGCGTCATGGTCCTCGCCGCGGAGACCGGCGTCGCAGGCTACGATCAGCGCCACGAGCTCGACGCCGAGGGCTGGGAGCTGTTTGGCAGGAACCTCGACGCCGTGGTCAAGGCCGCCGCTGACAAAGGTATCCAGGCGGTGGTCCACCCGCACGTGGGAACCATGATCGAGAGCACCTCGGATGTTGACCGGGTCTTGAACGACACCGCAGCAAACCTTTGCCTGGACACTGGCCACCTGCTCATCGGCGGCACTGATCCGGCGTTGCTCGTCCGCGGCTACGCAGCCCGTATCGGCCACACCCACCTGAAGGACGTGCGAACCGCCGTCGCGCAGCGGGTCCAGGCCGGGGAAATTTCTTACACCGACGGCGTCAAATCAGGGATGTACGTGCCGCTGGGTCAAGGCGATGTCGGCATTGCCGGAATCGTCCGGGACCTGTTGGATGCCGGCTACGAGGGCTGGTTCACCATGGAGCAGGACACCATCCTCGACGCCGAACCTATCGACGACGGCCCGGTCCAGGATGTCCGGCAGTCCGTGGCCTTCCTGCGTCAACTCGAAACGGAAATCGAGCGATGAGCGCGGTCCGCTGGGGAGTGCTGACCACGGCACGGATCGCCCAGGGCAGGTTCCTGCCCGCCATGAGCCGCGCCCGGAACGCCGTGGCATCGGCCATCAGCAGCCCGAACGGAAAAGCACACGAGGTTGCAGAGCGCTTCGGTATCCCGGCCGCATATTCTTCGCACGAGGAATTGCTCGCCGATCCAAGCATCGAAGCCGTCTACCTGCCGTTCCCCAACTCGCTGCACGCCGACTGGATTGTTGCGGCCGCCGAGGCGGGAAAGGACATCCTCTGCGAGAAGCCGCTCGTCGCCAACACCCACGACTACCGCCGGGTGCTGGAAGCCTGCGAACGCAACGGGGTGAACCTGATGGAAGCGTTCATGTACCGCTTCCACCCCCAGCACCAGAAGGTCCGTGAGTTCATCGACTCGGGCAAGATCGGCGAGTTGGTGTCCATGCACGCCCGCTTCCACTTCGTCATGGACCGAAGCGAAGGCGAGGTCCGCCTCCAGCCGGGAATGGACGGAGGCGCGCTCAACGACGTCGGATGCTACGCCGTCGACATCATGAACATGGTCATGGGCCGCGCGCCACAAACCGTCTACGGCAAAGGCACAAGCCGCACGGACCCAGTGGAAACGACCATGGCCGCGATCCTGGACTATGGGGACGTCCTGGGAACACTGGACTGCGGCTTCGAAGGCCCCCGCACCAACACGTTCCAGATCATCGGCACGAAAGGCCACATCACCCTGGACAAGGCCTTCGACCCGGACCCGGGCGAAATTGCCCGAGTTACCGTGTCCCTCCGCGACGGCCGGAGCGAGTCTGTCGACATCGGGGAAGACCCGTTCAAGACGGAGATCGAACGGTTCAGCGCGTGGGTGCGCAACTCCGGACCCGAACTCGTCCAGAGGGAATTGACCGAACAGAACCTGGCCGTCCGCCTGGCGCTCCAGGAATCACTCGCCACCGGCTTGCCGCGGGATGTCAGCGACGTACATGCCGTGGAGCACCACCTACTACAGGAGCAGTAATGACCATCATCAACCACTTCATCAGCGGAGCCGAGACCGCGGGCAGCGGAACCGGCACCAAGCCCGTCTACAACCCGGCCACGGGTGCCGTGACGGCCGAGCTTCGCCTCGCCAACCTGGCTGATCTGGACGCCACCGTTGCCGCCGCAAAGAAAGCCGCTGCAAGCTGGGGCGACATTTCGCTGGCCAAGCGCACTGCCGTGTTGTTCAAGTTCCGTGAGCTCGTCGCCTCGCATGTGGACGAACTCGCGGCCCTGATCACCGCCGAGCACGGCAAGGTCCTCAACGACGCCAAGGGCGAGATCGGCCGTGGCCTGGAGGTCATCGAGTTCGCTTGCGGCATCCCGCAGTTGCTCAAGGGTGAGTACTCGGACCAGGTCTCCACCGGGATCGACGTCTTCTCGTTCCGCGAGCCCGTCGGCGTCGTCGCGGGCATTACGCCCTTTAACTTCCCGGTCATGGTGCCGCTCTGGATGGCGCCGATGGCGATCGCGACGGGCAACGCCTTCATCCTCAAGCCTTCGCACCGCGTGCCCTCGGCCGCGATGCTGCTGGCCAAGCTGTTCCAGGACGCAGGCCTGCCGGACGGCGTGTTCCAGGTCCTCCACGGAGACCGCGATGTCATCTCCGGGCTCCTGACGCACCCGGACGTGGACGCCATCTCCTTCGTGGGTTCCACCCCTGTCGCGAAGCACATCCTGGAAGTGGCGACGGCGCACGGCAAGCGGGTCCAGGCACTGGGCGGCGCGAAGAACCACGCGATCGTGATGCCCGACGCCGACCTCGACAACGCCGCCGACCACCTGGCCGCCGCGGCGTTCGGTTCCGCCGGCCAGCGCTGCATGGCAATCTCTGTTGCGGTCGCCGTCGGCGATGCCGCCGATCTGTTGGTCAAGAAGGTCGAAGAGCGTGCCCTCGACGTCAAGGTCAAGAACGGCACCGACGCCGACGCGGACATGGGTCCCGTGATCAGCCCCGAATCCCGCGAGTTCATCGTCAAGACGGTGAGCGAAGCAGAGCAGGCCGGCGCGGCGATGGTCGTGGACGGCCGCGACCTTGTGGTCCCCGGCCACGAGGACGGTTTCTGGGTGGGCCCCACCGTGATCGACCACGTCAAGACCGAAATGAGCGCCTACCGGGAGGAAATCTTCGGACCTGTCCTGGTGGTGGTGCGGGTGGAGGACCTGGACGAAGGCATCAGGCTCATCAACGCCAACCCCTATGGCAACGGCACGGCGATCTTCACCTCCTCGGGAGCGTCTGCCAGGAAATTCCAACGTTCAGTGGACGTCGGCATGRTCGGCATCAACGTSCCCYTSCCSGTWCCYGTKGCCTACYACTCCTTCGGCGGCTGGAARGCCTCSCTCTTCGGSGACAAGCACATCTACGGWCCCGARGGCGTSTCCTTCTACACCCGCGGCAAGGTCATCACCTCCCGCTGGCCCGAGTCGGCCCACGCTTCGGGAGCTTCGTACAACTTCCCGTCGAACTGAGGCGTACGAGCCGTCACGTGGGCCGGGCGAAACGGTGGCAGGATCGAAGCATGACTGTGTCGTTCACATGCCGTACGCATATCGGAATGGAACCCGGGGAGCTCTTCGATCTCGCCCGCAACGTCGACGCGCACGTCGGCTCCATGGCCAAGTCCCGGGAACGTGCGGTTGCCGGCGTCGTGTCGGGGCTGCTCTCGGAATGCGACGAGGTCACCTGGCAGGCTTGGCATTTCGCTGGCCCCCTGAGGATGAGCAGCCGCATCACCCGGTTTCGCTTTCCCGATTCATTTACGGACGAGCAAGTGCGGGGCCCCTTTCGCTTCTTCCGGCACGTGGGGCGATACCTGCAGAACCTCATCGAACTGCGCAACGAATATCTCGTCCGCAACGGTGCCGCCGCATGATCAGGACGGCCCGCGCGGACGAACTGGAACGGCTCCGGGGGATCGAATTCGCCGCGGGGGAGATCTTCCGCTCCTGTGGAATGGACGCCATCGCAGACGACGAGCCATTAACCGTCACGGAAATGGCTCTCTACCAGGCGCGCGGTGGTGCCTTTGTCTTTGCCGACGCGTCAGATGTTCCCGTGGCCTATCTTCTGATTGAGCACCTCGACGGCAACGCACACGTGGAGCAGTTGAGTGTCCACCCATCGCATGCGCGGCGAGGTCTCGGGAGCGAGCTGCTCGACGTTGCCGAGAAGTGGGCGCACGCCGAGGGGCTGGACTGGCTGACCCTGACCACTTTCCGTGATGTTCCGTGGAATGCGCCGTACTATCGCAGGCTTGGTTTCGAGGAGCTGGGCCCGGAGATGTTAGAGGACGGACTCAGGGGCATCCTGGAGTGCGAGGGTTTGGTCGGCATGAGTCGTTGGCCGAGGATCGCGATGCGGCGGCGCGTCAGGTCAATCCCCCTTCAGGAAGATTCCGTCAGTCTGTATTGACAGGCTCATGCTGTCAGTTCAAACTGACAGTATGAATGGTGATGAGCTGACTTCCCACATCCGGGCGACGGACCCGGCAATTGGCCTCCGCGCCGTCGGTGCCCTGCATCGCCTGGCCGAAAAAGTCGAGGCCACCAACGTAGCCCTCGCGCGGGAGCAGGGTTGGTCCTGGGAGCAAATCGGTGATGCCTTGGGCGTCTCCAAGCAGTCGGTCCACGCCAAATACGGAAAGTGAGTCTGCCATGTTTGAACGATTTGCCGGCGAAGCCAGAACTGCTGTCCATGCTGGCGCCGAGGAAGCCAAACGCCGTGGAGACCGGAGAATCGGCACGGACCATTTGCTGCTGGGATTGCTCCACGACCCAGAGAGCTGCCGGACTTTGGAGACGGACCTCGAATCTGCCCGCGCCCAGCTCGACACCCTCGACCAGCAGGCGCTGGAAGCCGTGGGCATCACGTTGGGGGACTTCGGCCCGCTGGATGCGCCCAAGGGAAGCAGCCGAACCACCTTCACGTCGGCCGCCCGCTCAGTCATTCAAGACTCCTTGGTACTGACCACCCGGGAGAAGGCCCGCAGGATCACCACCCGGCACCTCTTGCTCGCACTGCTGGAACGGCACGAACCCGATCCGGCCGCCGTCCTGCTCAATAAGCTGGGCGTGGACACGGCGGCACTGAAGGCCCGGCTCCAGAATCCGGGATCCTAGGCCGGCTGTCGTTGCAGGCGCCTGTAGTACAGGTCCCCGAAGTAGTGTTCCGTCGTGGCGGGTGGGTCCGCGCCGGGTGAATTGCTGGTCACCTGGCTGGCAGCGGACAGGTGGAAGCCTGGCAGGGGCGGGGCTGTTGACCGGTGGTGGTGTCCGGTGGGGGTGCGGATTTCCAGGACATGCCGTGTCCCGTGCTGGGTTGTTGCTGCTCCGGTTCGTGCTGTCCAGCCGGGGAGTTCCTTGGTGTGGTTGCATGCTTCGCACAGGCCCGCGCCGTTGGCCAGGGTGGTGGGTCCTCCGTGGTGCCAGGGGATGATGTGGTCGAAATGCCTGATCGGTGCGTCGCAGTAGGGGGTGCGGCAGGTGTCGTCGCGGGCTTGGATGAAGCGCCGCAAGCCGGCAGGGAAGAGCCGGGCCCGGGAATCGGCGGCGACAAGTTCTCCGGTTCCGGGGGCGGTGTAAAGGCGCCGGAGCCAGACCTTGAA
>NZ_JBFTOG010000062.1:0-16560 GCF_056397865.1 Arthrobacter sp. 05L417 | reverse complement strand
ACGGTCACGGCGGCGAACACGGTGAGCAGGGGCAGCAGCGCAGCGGCGTCCATCGGTGGTGTCCTTTCATTGAGGGATGTTCCGTCTGGGGTTGAGGTGTTCCCTCGTTTCCTGGCCGGGGCTGCGTGTCCGGTCCCGGTCGTCGTATGGGCGGGGCTGCGGGTCTCTGTCACCCCTGGCTCCTTGAAGGCTTGGAGGAGGCATCTCCTGCTCTGCCCCCGCGGACGCGGTCAGGGCCAGTACAAGCAGCGGCGCATCGGTCCGGTCCCGGGGCCATGGATTCGAGCTGTGCTCGAGGGCGCAGATGCCGGAATCAGATACTCTCCTGCCTCCAGGGATTTAGGTGGTGACGGCACACACCGGACAGGAATTCCCGTACCGTCCCAGCATTCACTCGGAACGCCTGCAGGCCATGCGGCCCTAGACTGGCCATACAGCCGGGGGCGCCGGGCCACGGGGCCTCAGGGGAAGGACATAACGATGACTGTAGAAAGCGCGGACATCTCGGCAGAGGCCTTCCTCCGGGACCTGGAGGACGTTCTGACGCGATTTGACCAGGGAACCCTGACACGCCGGGCAGCACTGGTGTTCCTACGGGACCGCGTTCCGTTCCCCGACATGCTCCCTGCGTCGTGGGCAGCTAACGCCCGCGCCTACGCCCTGATGCTGTGCGCCGTTCTCCATGAACGGACCCGATCCTCGGAACAGGCAATCGTCTTCTACACTCACATAGACGAGCTTTACGAAACCCTCGGGCCGTCCACGATCCATGCAGCGGCCCACAACAATCTCGGGTCCCTGCACCACGACGCGGGACGGTGGGACGACGCCGCCCACTCCTACGCCCGGGCCTTGGATCTGTACGAAACCTTGGACCAGCCCGAGAACCAGGCCTTGGTGCATTACAACCTGGGAGCGCTGCAGCGAGACGCGGGCCGATGGGATGCGGCCCTCTTCTCCTACGCCCGCGCCCTGTGCTTGTACGAGGCACTAGACCTGCCCACCGACCAAGCGATGGTGCACAACAACCTCGGGGCCTTACACGAGGGTGCGGGGCGGTGGGACGCCGCCGCCGTCTCCTTCGCCCGGGCCCTGGATCTCTACGAAACACTGGACCTGCCCGCGGACCAGGCGCTGGTGCATAACAACTTCGGGGCCCTGCACCGGACAGCGCAGCGGTGGGACGCCGCCGCCGTCTCTTTCGCCCGGGCCCTGGATCTCTACGAAACACTGGACCTGCCCGAGAAGCAGGCACTGGTGCACACCCACCTCGGCGAGCTGCACCGGAAGGCGGGCCGGTGGGGTACAGCGACCGCATCCTTGGCCCGAGCCTTGGAGCTCTATGAGGCTCTGGACCTGGCCGCCAGCCAGGTCATGGTGCACAACAACCTTGGAGGCCTGCACCAAGAGACGGGCCGGTGGGACGAAGCCGCAGCCTCCTTCGCGCGGGCACTGAAGCTTACCGAGACCCTGGACCTGCCCGAGAAACAAGCGCTGGTGCACAACAACCTTGGGGGCCTGCACCGAGACGCGGGCCAGCGGGCCGCGGCCGCGGCCTCCTTCGCGCGGGCACTGAACCTATACGACGCCCTGAACCTGCCCACGGGGCAGGCTACCGTGCGTAACAACATCGGGAACCTGCACCGGGATGCGGGGCGGTGGGACGAGGCGGCTGCCGCCTACGCCCAGGCACTGGAACTGTATAAGGCTTTGGGCCTGGTAGCAGGTCAGGCATACGCGACCGCTGCATCAGGGTCGCTCTCCGTTATGCGGGGTGATATGGCCGAATCACGGGTGTTGTTTGACCGGGCGGTGGAGTTGTTCGAGTCCCAAGGCCTGGTTCAGGACGCGGCGTGGGCTGCCGTTAACCGGGCTGACGTTCTGCGTAAATGGGCAGGGGACGAGGTTCCGGTGGAGGAGTGTCTGAAGTTGGTGGTGCCGGCGGCGTTGTTTTTGGATTCCGTGCGGTTCCAGTTCCGGGACGTAACCGATCGGATCGCCTGGTCAACCAAAGCCGGGGCCGCCTCGGCGCTGGCACTGGAGCTCGCTGCCGGGTCCAAGGATCCGGTCCTGGTGGTTGATCTCGTGGAGACCCACATCAATTCCGTCGTCCACGCCCCCCGTACCGGCGGCGAAAAAGCTTTCCTCCCCGGCACTGATGCCTCCGCAACTGCGAACCGGCCCTTTGCCGCCCGCGCAATGGGGATCGAACTGGTCGAGGCCGCCGCAAACGGCGACGACACCCCCTTCACTAGCACTGACGGGCGACGATTCCCGGAGGACCGCGATACCTCCGGGAACGCGTTAGTGGCCGCCGGCACTATACGGCTGCTCGGCAGAACAAGCCTGCCCGGAACCCCGCCACCGCTGCTCCTGGTCCCCTCCCGGAACGGAGACCGCACCGCACTGGGTTCCTGGCACCGGCGATCAAGCTACCCGGCCGTCGACCGGCCCTCCACCCCGGTCCGCACCTGGTAACAACACCACCGGAGCAAAACCCTATGCCCACCCGTGGGCCTTTCTTTGCCCGAGATGGTACCCGTCGGGGGTGTCCTCGACCCAGACGTGCGTGATCCGGGTCCTGGCGGGCAGCCAGTTCCCGGCACCGATGGCCATTGACATCCTGTTGGGTTGATGCATCACCGGGGCTGAGCCGGACTTTCTTGGTGATTTCAAGGCTGGTTCCTTTTTGGCGGATTCTGAGCCGGGGGTGGATTGAGGGGTCTTCCGGGATGTAGTAGTCCTGGATCCGGTCAGCTGGGGTTCCTGTGGGGACGCTGGGTATGTACTTGGCCAGATACCGTCGTTCGCGTTCCAGATGTGAAGCGGTCATGCGTCGGGGGTCCTTTCAATGTGCTTCGGGCAGGGGTGAATATGTCAACGGCCCCGGGTGGTTCTTTTGTGGTTGAAGCCACCTTATGTGGCCAGTCCCGGCGGCGCGTGTGACGCAGTCGCACGACGCTGGACGGTTGGGCGGCGTTCGGTGCAGCTCGTCGCGACGGAAGTTGATGCCACGCATTGGGGGTGTTTTACCAGGTGCGTACGGGTTGGGTGGGGCGTGGGGTGGTGTCCGGGTATGGGGTTTTGTTCGCCCATTCGGTGAGTGTTTGGCGGGGCGCGCCGGTGGTGGGGGTGAGGAGTGGTGGTGCGGGGTGTCCTGGGAGTGCTGCGGTGGTGAGGAGGGTGGTGGTTCCTGTCGCGGTGAGGGCTGGTCCACCGTCGTTTGGGGCGATGAACGGATTGGGATTTCCGCTGATCGTTGCTTCGGTGAGTTCGATGCCGAGAGCGCGGGCCTCCATGGCTTGCTCCGCCCTGCTGGTGTTCTCCGGGCCGGCGTGGGTGGTGGTGTTGATGCGGGTTTCGATGAGGTCGCTGATAAGCGTGGGGTCGTGGGCTTGGGCGGCGAGGTGAATAGCAAGCCTTGTGGCTGTTGCGGCGCGCGCTGACCAGGCCGCGCGTTCGGTAGCGGTGCGGAATTGGAAGCGCACAGAGTCGAGGTACAGGGCTGCAGGGAGGGCGAGTTTGAGGCAGTCGTCAGCTGCGGTTGAGGCGTCCCGGAGGGCCAGCGCTTGGTGGATCGCTACCCAGGCTGCTTCTTGGTGAAGGCCTCGTTCTCGGTAGAGGGTGGAGGCTTGGGTGAAGTGTTGTTCCGAGGTGCGGGTGTCACGGCTTGTGATGGCGAGTATTCCCAGGTGAGTGAGGGATCGTGCTTGTCCTTGAAGTAGACCGGCTTCCTTGTAAATGCGCAGTGCCCGGGTGAAGTTGCTGGCGGCCTGGTTGAAGCGGCCTGCCGCCCGATGGAGGGAACCGAGGTTGTTGTGGACGATGGCCTGGTCGGCGGGGAGGTCCAGGGTGGTGTAGATGTCCAGGGCGGTGGTGAAGGAGGTGGCGGCCTGGTTCAAGCGGCCTAACTCCTGGTGCAGGGTTCCGAGGTTGTTGTGCACCATGGCCTGGTCGGCGGGGAGGTCCAGGGTGGTGTAGATGTYCAGGGCGGTGGTGTAGGAGGTGGCGGCCTGGTTGAAGCGGCCGACGTCCTGGTGCAGGGATCCAAGGTTGTTGTGCGCAATGGCCTGTTGCTCGGGGAGGTCCAGGGTGGTGTAGATGTCCAGGGCGGTGGTGTASGAGGTGGCGGCCTGGTTGAAGCGGCCTGCCGCCCGATGGAGGGTTCCGAGGTTGCTGTGGACGATGGCCTGTCGTTTGGGGAGGTCCAGGGTGGTGTAGATGTCCAGGGCGGTGGTGWAGGAGGTGGCGGCCTGGTTGAAGCGGCCTGCCTCGCGGTGCAGGGTTCCGAGGTTGGTGTGGACGCGTGCCTGGTCGGCGGGGAGGTCCAGGGTGGTGTAGATGTCCAGGGCGGTGGTGTAGGAGGTGGCGGCCTGGTTGAAGCGGCCTGCCGCCCGATGGAGGGTTCCGAGGTTGGTGTGGACGCGTGCCTGGTCGGCGGGGAGGTCCAGGGTGGTGTAGATGTCCAGGGCGGTGGTGTAGGAGGTGGCGGCCTGGTTGAAGCGGCCGACGTCCTGGTGCAGGGTTCCGAGGTTGGTGTGGGCGTGTGCCTGTCGTTCGGGGAGGTCCAGGGTGGTGTAGATGTCCAGGGCGGTGGTGTAGGAGGTGGCGGCCTGGTTGAAGCGGCCGACCTCCTTGTACAGTGATCCGAGGTTGTTGTGGGCGCGTGCCTGTCGTTCGGGGAGGTCCAGGGTGGTGTAGATGTCCAGGGCGGTGGTGTAGGAGGTGGCGGCCTGGTCGAGGCGGCCCGCCGCCTGGTGCAGGGACCCGAGGTTGTTATGGACGCGTCCCTGGTCTGCGGGGAGGTCCAGGTTCTCGTAGAGGTCCAGGGCGCGGGCGAAGGCTGAGGCGGCCTGGTCCCATCGGCCGGCGTCCTGGTGCAGGGATCCGAGGTTGTTATGGACCAGTGCCTGGTCTGCGGGGAGGTCCAGGTTCTCGTAGAGGTCCAGGGCGCGGGCGAAGGCTGAGGCGGCCTGGTCCCATCGGCCGGCGTCCTGGTGCAGGGATCCGAGGTTGTTATGGACGTGCGCCTGGTCTGCGGGGAGGTCCAGGTTCTCGTAGAGGTCCAGGGCGCAGGTGAAGGCTGAGGCGGCCTGGTCCCATCGGCCGGCGTCCTGGTGCAGGGATCCGAGGTTGTTATGGACGCGCGCCTGGTCTGCGGGGAGGTCCAGGTTCTCGTAGAGGTCCAGGGCGCAGGTGAAGGCTGAAGCGGCTTGGTCCCATCGGCCTGCCTCGCGGTGCAGGTCCCCGAGGCTGTTATGGACGCTCGCCTGATTGGCGCGGAGACCCAAAGCGTCATAGATGTGCAGGGAGCGGGTGTAGGAGTCACTGGCCCGGTCCCATCGGCCGGCGTCCTGGTGCATGGACCCGAGGTTGTGGTGGACGAGGGCCTGCCCAGCTTCGGATCCGAGGGCTTGGTGTTCGAGCAGCGCTGTCTGGTACCAGTGCAGTGCGATTTTGGGGTGGTGGAGGCGGTCGTGGGTGATCGCGAGCAGCAGCAGGTAGTGGGCGTGGGGCCCGGTTCCGGGGGCCGGGGGCGTCAGGGACTCTGCAAGCTGTAGTGCTTGTGTGGATTCTCCCCGCGTGGTGGTGCCGTTGGTAAGGTTTGTCAGGAGGCGGGAGAGGTGCCGGATGGCCTCGTTGCCGGGTTCGTTGTCGGCGGTTTCCATCATCCGCGCTCCTGTCCTGGGGTGGTGGTCAGTTTATGTCCTCTGGAATTTGAGCGCAGTAAGCTCTGGCTTCACGTTGCTCAGTCGTTCGTGGACTCCGGGTGTGTCCGCGAACGGGTTACCGGTTACGCGCCTACGGGCAGCAAGAGGTGAGAGACACCGGAGTGCGGAACTCGAGGTGCGTACTCATCGGCATTCGAGGCAGGAAAGGATTTCCGAGGGGATTTTGCAATGTGCAGCGCCACGAGGGCCAGGACAAGGGGTTCGGGGTTGGGTTGGAGTGTGCTGGCGTCCTCGTAGGTGACCCTTGCTTTGAAGGACAGCCCGGGTAGACCTGGGCTCAGGGGGACTCCGTGTACCACCGCAGTGAACTCGGCACGATACCGATAAGGACGTCGGATCGGAGATGCTCCAGTAACTCGCGTATGCCTGGGTAGGGCTGAAGGCCCAGCGAGAGGAGCGGCTTACAGCTCTTTGCCTGCTGCCACCGTGCCTCAACCCGTGCAAATCTACCGACGGGAACAGTGTCCATCCAGCTCGAAAAGAATCGCCTCGGTGCCGTGGGTGAGTGTTGTTATGCCTTGTCCGCGCAGGCTTGGGCAGGGCGGCTTGGTGGGAGCGAGCGCAGGGCTCGGGGGTGTTCATGGTTCCCATCTTCTTGTGTCCGCTCGTGGATTTGGAGTTTCTTGATGAACAGTCCGGCGTCAGGGATGTGGTCTGCCGGGTTTGTGGCGGGGCAGGTTGGGGTCGATGGTCTAGGTGGCCAGCGCTGATCAGTCTGGCGGGTAACTGGTTAGTGTTGTGTGTGGGGTCTGGTGACGATGAGGGCTTGTTGTGCGGTGAGGGTGCCGTTGGGGTGGCGGTCGAAAACGATGTTGATGGTTTGGTGTTCGGTGGTGGTGCCGATGAGTCGTAGTTCGTCGTTTTGGAGCAGGGTTGTGGGCTGGAAAGTGACGTGGTGGAGGTCTTCGGTTCCGGCGAGATCGAGTTCGATGCTGGTTCCGGTGCGTGTGGCCGTGATGTAGAGGTCGAAGGCTTCTTCGGCTTGCAGGACGGTGTATTTGCGGAGCAGGATGGGCTGGTTCATGAGTTTTCCTCCGGTGGTTTCCGTGGTGGCGATGCCTGGGTGGCGCCGCCTCGCATCTCGTAGAGGCGTTCCCCCAGTTCCGGGAGGGCCGGGGGTGTTGGGAGGGTGTGCGGGGGCCCCGTATCAGGTTTCTCTTCGGCGTTGACCTTATGACCGGTTTCATTCGCTCTGCGAAGGCCACTACTCGGGGGCTCTGGCGCTCACAGGGGGTAACTGTTTGTCAAGGGGGGCGGAACTCGAAGGTGTGCCCCGGTTGAACCAGGCCGGCGCTAGGGGGTTTCTGTAGAGTGATTTCTTGTCAAGCGATTGAGAATGATCTCTTGTATGGCTGCACTTCTTGGCCCGAAACCTCGCGGATGTTCACATGTACCGGCGGCGTCAAGGAAGTTTCCGAATGCGCTCCACAGCATCAGATTGTCGTGCTCAGCTGGATGTTCATGTAAGTAGAGAGTGGACAATCTGACGAGGTCCGTTGATCCGGCCCAGGCTTTGATGACGTCACGATCGAATCCTTCTTCCGCGGTTAGAAGTAGGGCCTTGGCCACCCAATGGTCGGGCCGCGCGGTTCCCTCTGGCGCTAGGGACTCCCGGGCAAGTTCCAGCATGGTTAGGACTTTTTGGGCGGGCGTGGTCGTCAGGTCGGTAGGTTCTACTCCTAGTTCTCTGGCAGCACCCCACACGTCATCTAGTTCCGGGCGGAGTCGTGAGTCGAAGATTTCATAGCCGGAAACAGGCAACCCGTGCCAGCCGCTGGTGGTTCTGATCGGGTCACAGGCAAGCAGCACGGCTTCCCTAATTGCGGTCCTGGCAGCGACTATATTGCCCACGTCAGAGTAGTGACGCGCCGCCACGTAAGATCGCGACAAGCGGAGAGATGGGCTCGACAAGTCGATTGGCCGCATGAGTAGGTCTCTCAGGCTGTTCAGGCAGCCTTCGCGGATATCGGCGGAACGGGCAGTCATGGCAAGTACGAGAAGGGGGCCTGCCACGCCGGTGGTAGAACTCCAGCTGAAGTGATCCTGCTCCCAGTGCAGATATTCGTGACAAGCTAACGCAAAGGCGTAATCAGGAAGTCCGGCCGCGCACGCTGCTCCGCTTAGGAACCTTGACCCGACTGGCCAGGGACTCTCTTCGACATTCATTCGAATTTTGTTCGGCCAGTGGCGCGGTTCGCTGCATCCCATCACCTGAGCGTTGACTTCACAAGTTACTTCTAAGGGGTTGAAGCCCGCGGGAAATTTAACACTAAGCAAATGCAGAATCTCGAGGACGGCCTGGTCATCATGATGTTTTGAACGGTCTACGACCCAATCAGCTAGGTTCTCAAGCTCTGTTCCCCGACCCTGTTTAACAGCCTGTAGTGCCTGTTTTGTGAGGTGGCGGTCTTGAGACGTTCCTGCTCCAGCCATTGCGGCGCATACCAACAGTAAGGATGAAGCCTCGGCGGTGGATGAACGTGCCCATTCCTGTATGAGCGGCACAGAGGCAGACCATCCTGTGCGTGCCGCCATTTCTGCCACCTTCCGCTGTCGGCTTGTATCCTGCCATCCAATTTCAGCAGCCAGACGAACCGACTCGTTCGGCGCAACAAACGCTGCCGCCTCGACCACGGCAACGTCATGAAGTGGTGAGTTTCGGGTCCCCGCCTCACAAGCGTCAGTACATTCACGTACAAGGCTTTGGTTGGTGGGTGACTCTTGCACGCTCCGTTTGCTTAGGAACGATAGGGCTTGAGCGAAAATGAGCAGGCTTATGGCTTGCTCCGGCGCGAGCAACCGAGGATGTGATGGGTGGGCGCCAGCCGCAGCCAGATCAGAACGGAGACCATGTAGTACCTCGGCGTAGAATTTTTCGTTTCTTATGTTGGCTTGCAGGTCGTCCCGAATGTCAGGGTCCACGTGCGAAAAGGCGTCATGCAGCAAGGACAGAAAGTCCAGCTCATCGATGGATATGAGACCCCTGCCAAACTGAGCCGTTAGCTTACAAACCAGCTTGGACAGATCTGGCCATTGCTGATTCCATGCCGTTAGAGCATCTGGGCCCATGCCGTGCCGCCTATCTGAATTTATGGTGCTGCCAACGGAAAGAGGACTAGCGGTCACTTACCCTTCTCACCTCCAAGAGGGTGAACCCATTATGCCGGGGACGATTCCTTTAGACCCGAGGGAGTTTCATTGGATTCGAAAAATTGTCCCCTCTAATTGAGCGTCCAAGTGACCCGGCAGCGAGGTCCTCCAGTGCATACGTGTGTGCTGAACCGCACTTTAAACCTACCTCGGCAGGCATAGGGCTGACCCATTGGGCTGCAACATCACGGTTTCAGTTGGCCTGGTTCGTCGCACCCCGCCGTGTGCCGGTGCCCTTCGATGCGGTGATGCGCAACTGCGCACACCTGGGCACAGCAGGGCGACTTTTGTGCCGCCACCAGAGAGTGGTGTTACCGAGGCGTTCGTAGTCGGAAATGGCGGGGTAGTAAAGAGTTTTCAGCTTCGGCCCATTCGCTTCTGGCGGACAGCATCGACGCGAGCACGCCACGGGCGTGGGGACATTCGCAACAATCGAATGTGCTTTGGGTGCCACAGCTTGACAGGTGTGGTCTCATGGTCCGAATGCAAACCTCGAAGTATCAGGTCCGACCCGTTCTTACCAGGTTCTGATGGGGCGGGTTGGTCGTGGGGTGGGTGGGTAGGTGTTGGTAGTCCAGCTGTGGAGGGCTTGGCGGGGTGTACCGGTCGTGGGGGTGAGGAGTGGTGGTGCGGGGTGGCCGGGGAGCGCTGCGGTGGTGAGGAGGGTGGTGGTTCCGATGGCTGTGTAGGCCGGCACGTCATTGTCCGGGGTGATGAAGGCGGTGGGATTGCTTTGGGTGGCGGCTTCGCTGACTTCGATGCCGAGAGCCTGGGCAGCGACGCTGCGTTCCTCCTTGTAAACGCCTGCCGGGTCTGCGTGGGAAGTGTCGTTGATTGCGGTTTCGATGAGGTCGCTGATGAGGATCAGGTCTTGGGTGGCGGCGGCGAGTTCGAGGACGAGGGTTGTGGCGGTTGCGGCTTTGGCCGCCCAGGCGAGGCGTTCGGTGGCGGTGCGGAACTGGAAACGGATGGAATCCAGGTACAGGGCTGCGGGCAACGCCAGTTCGAGGCATTCGTTCGCCGGTACTGAGGCTTCCTGGAGGGATTCGGCGCGGATGATTGCGGCCCAGGCCGCGTTCTGGTGGAGGCCTTGTTTGCGGTAGAGAGCCGTGGCGTGGTTGAGCAGCCGGGCCGAGCCGGTTGTGTTGCCTTCGGCGATGGCAAGCAGTCCCAGTTTCTCGAGGGATCTGGCCTGCCCTTCCAAGAGGTCGAGGGTCTTGTAGGTGTTCAGTGCTTGGTTGTAGGCGTCTGCGGCATGGTTCCAGCGTCCGGCGTCTTTGTGCAGGGCGCCGAGGTTGATTTGCACGGTCGCCTGTTCCTTCTGAAGGTTCAATGCCGTGTAGACATCCAGGGCGCGGCTGAAGGATTCGGCGGCTGCTTCCCGGCGTCCTGCCGCTCCGTACAATGTCCCGATATTCAGGTGGACGCGCGCCTGGTCTGCGGGGAGGTTCAGTGTTATGCAGATGTCTAGTGCCCGCTTGTAGGCATCGACGGCCGCATCCCACTCTCCGGTGCCCGAGTACAGAGTGCCGAGGTTGTTATGAACGAGGGCCTGGTCTGCGGGAAGGCTCAGTGTTGTGTAGAGGTGCAGTGCTTGGTTGTAGGCGTCGGTAGCGTGGTTCCGGCGTCCGGCGGCTTGGTGGAGGGCGCCGAGGTTGTTGAGGACCATGGCCTGTTGTTCGGAAAGGTCCAGTGTTGTGTAGAGATGCAGTGCTTGGTTGTAGGCGTTGATGGCGTGGTTCCAGCGTCCGGCGTCCTTGTGGAGGGTGCCGAGGTTGTTGTGGACGCGTGCCTGGTTGGCGGGGAGGTCCAGGGCCTCGTATAGGTCCAGGGCCCGGGTGAGTGAGTTGGTGGCGTGGTTCCAGCGTCCGGCGGCTTGGTGGAGGGTGCCGAGGTTGTTGTGGACCATGGCCTGTTGTTCGGGGAGGTCCAGTGTTGTGTAGAGGTGCAGTGCGCGGTTGTAGGCGTCGGTGGCGTGGTTCCAGCGTCCGGCGTCCTTGTGGAGCATACCGAGATTGTTGTGGACGCGCGCCTCCTCGGCGGGGAGGTCCAGGGCCTCGTAGATGTCCAGGGCCCGGGTGAGTGACTCGGCGGCGTGGTTCCAGCGTCCGGCAGCTTGGTGGAGGGAGCCGAGGTGATTGTGGACCCTGGCTTGGTGTTCGAGAAGGTTCAGGTCGGTGTAGAGGTCCAAGGCTCGGATGAACGAGTCGGCGGCATGGTTCCAGCGTCCGGCAGTCTGGTGGAGGGATCCAAGGTTGTTGTGAACTCTGGCTTGGTCGGCGGGGAGGCTCAGCGTTGTGTAGATATGCAATGCGCGGTTGTACTCCTCGGCCGCCTGGCGCCAGCGTCCGGCGGCTTCGTGGAGGGTGCCGAGGTTGTTGTGAACACGTGCCTGCTCGGCGGGAATACCCAGGGCCTCGTAGATATCCAAGGCTCGATTAAGTGAGTCGGTGGCGTGGTGCCAGCGCCCGGCGGCTTGGTGCAGCATTCCTAGGTTGTTGTGGACCATGGCCTGTTGTTCGGGGAGGTCCAAGGTGGTGTAGAGGTGCAGTGCGCGGTTGTAGGCGTCGGTGGCGTGGTTCCAGCGTCCGGCGTCTTGGTGAAGGGATCCGAGGTTGTTATGGACGCGTGCCTGCTCGGCAGGAATGTTCAGGGCCTCGTAGAGGTCCAGGGCGTGTGTGAGTGAGTCGGTGGCTTCGTTCCAACGTCCGGCTTCTTTCTGGAGGGCGCCGAGGTTGTTGTGGACCATGGCCTGTTGTTCGGGGAGGCCCAGGGTGGTGTAGAGGTGCAGTGCGCGGTTGTAGGCGTCGGTGGCGTGGTTCCAGCGTCCGGCGTCTTTGTGAAGGGATCCGAGGTTGTTATGGACGTGCGCCTGCTCGGCGGGGCGGCCCAGTGTCTCGCAGAGGCGCAAGGCGCGGGTAAATGAGTCGGCGGCCTGATCCCAGCGTCCGGAAGCCTGGTGGAGCATACCGAGGTTGTTGTGGACGCGCGCCTGGTCGGCGGGAAGGCTCGCGGCCGTGTAGAGGTTCAGGGCGGTGGTGTAGGCGTCCGCAGCCCGGTTCCAGCGTCCCGCGTCCTGGTGAAGTGAGCCGAGTTCGGTGTGGACACGTGCTTGATGGTTGGGGAGGTTCAGAGCTTCGTAGAGGCCAAGCGCTCGGGTAAAAGAGACCATGGCGTGCTCCGAGTTTCCGGCCTCGCCATATCCGTGTCCGAAGAGTTCATGAGCTACTGCGCACAGGAAAAGGAATTTCATGCGGTTTATGCCATCCACCGCGCGGGGTGCTTGCTTTTCGGCTTCGGTGAGCGCTGTGCGTGCGTCAGCAGGGGCGATTGTTCTTTGGCGCATTGCGTGGATTAGTTGTTCGAGCCGGTCAAGGATTTCGCTGGAGCCGTCGTCAGCGGGGTTGCCGGTCACGTCCACGGTGCGTCTCCTGTCCTTGTGCGATCAGTGTAATCCTGTTTTGAGGGTGGGACAGAAGTCCTAAAGACATGCGGGATGTCCAGCTCGCGTAGAGGCCCAAGTCGCGCGTGTCAGCCTCAATCACCATGTGCGGACAGGGAATCCGGTTCGGTAGTTCCGTGGGAAGGTGTTGTCTTCAAACCAGGGACCGAGAGCAAGTCGAGGCCCTGCGGCATCCAAGGCTGGAATGAGAAGCAGGGGGCCTGGGGAAGCTGGGAGCTCGGCAGATTTTACAAGACGTGTTGATCTGGTAGCGATCAGCGTCGGAAGTTCCGTGTCTAGCAGCATGCCTTCCTCAGGAAGCGCCTGTGGCGTTCCGGAAGGGTTGACCGTTCGTCCATGGAGTGCAGGCCGAAGCCCGCGCTCAGGGGTGTTGTGCACCAAAGATCACGGTATCCGGCAGTAGGCCGGCCGTCCGAGTCCGTATTTGGTAACAACCCTGGGCGCGGCCCGCGGCAGGCGCAACGGATCGAAAGAGTCAGTCAGTGAAGCGACCGAATCAGGCTGCAGTTGCTCGGCTGGGGTTGTCGGGAAGTCCCCGCGCCTGGACCAGTCCCGGGCCCAGCGTTTCGTGCCTGCAGCGGGATCTCAGGTCTTGGGTTCACTCGGGAGGTGTTGCGTGCGGCCTTCACAAGCCCAGCCGGCAGTTATCGGCGGCGGTTCCTCGGTGTCTGGGCTGGGTTACCAGGTTCTTACCGGGTGTCTGGGTCCTGGTGTGGGCGGGTAGACGGTTTTGTTGACCCATCCGGTGAGGGTTTGGCGTGGTGTGCCGCTGGTGGGGGTGAGGAGGGGGGGTGGTGGGTGTCCGGGGAGTGTAGCGGTGGTGAGGAGGGTGGTGGTTCCGGCGGCGGTGGTTGCTGACCCGTTGTTGTCTCCCGCAAAGAAGGGTTTGGGGTTTGCGGTGGTGGTGGCTTCGGTGAGTTCGATGCTGAGGGCGCGGGTGCTGGTGCTGGTGTGTTCGTCGGTATCGGCATTGTTTGTGGTGTGGATGGTGGTGTTGATGTGGGTTTCGATGAGGTCGCTGATGAGGACGGGGTCCCGGGCTGCGGCGGCGAGTTCGAGGGCGAGTCGGGTGGCTTCGGTGGCTTTGGCGGACCAGGCCGTGCGTTCGGGGGCGGTTCGGAATTGGAAGCGGATCGCGTCGAGGTACAGGGCTGCGGGGAGGGCGAGTTTGAGGCATTCTGCAGCTGGTGTTTTGGCGGCCCTTAGGACTTGTGCCCGGCGGATGGCTGCCCAGGCCGAGTCTTGGTGGAGGCCTTGTTTCCGGTAGAGAGCGGCTGCCTGGTTGAAGAGACGGGTCGAGGCTTGATCGTTGCCACTGGTGATCGCCAGTAGTCCGAGGCTTTCGAAGGAGTCGGCCTGTCCCTCGAGAAGCTCGAGGGTTTCGTTGAGTTCCAGGGCGCGGGTGTAGGAGGCGTCGGCATGGTCCCAGTGCCCGGCAGCCTGGTACAGGGTTCCGAGGTTGTTGTGTACGCGGGCCTGGTCTGCGGGGAGCTCGAGGGTTTCGGAGAGTTCCAGGGCGCGGGTGTAGGAGGTGGCGGCGTCGATCCATTGCCCGGCGTCTTGGTGGAGGGTTCCGAGGTTGTTGAGCACTGCGGCCTGGTTTGCGGGGAGTGCCAAAGATGTGTAGATGTCCAGGGCGCGGTTGTAGGCCTCGGCGGCGTGGTCCCACCGTCCGGCGTCCTGGTGTAGTTTCCCGAGGTTGTTGAACACCATCGCCCGGTCTGCGGAGAGGTTAAGGGGTTCGTTGAGGGCGAGGGCGCGGGTGAAGGCCTCGGCTGCCTGGTCCCAGCGGCCTGCGTCCCGGTGCAGGCTTCCGAGGTTGTTGAGCACTGTAGTCCGGTACGCCGTGAGGTCCAGGTGTTCGTAGACGTTCAGGGCGCGGGTGTAGGAGGTGGCGGCATGGTCCCACTGCCCGGCGGCCTGGTAAAGGATTCCGAGGTTGTTGTGTACCCCCGCCTGATCAGCGGGGAGGTCCAGGCTCTCGTAGATGTCGAGGGCTCGGGTATAGGAAGTGGCGGCGTCGGTCCAGCGGCCTGCGTCCCGGTGCAGGTCCCCGAGGTTGTTGTGGACGAGGCCCTGGTATGCGGGGAGGTCCAAGTGTTCGTAGATGTCGAGGGCGCGGGTGTAGGAGGTGGTGGCGTCGGTCCAGCGGCCTGCGGTGTGGGCCAGGCTCCCGAGGTTGTTGTGCACGAGGGCCTGGTCTGCGGGGAGTTCGAGGGTTTCGTAGATGTTCAGGGCGCGGGTGTAGGAGGTGGCGGCGTGGTCCCAGCGGCCAGCAGCGTGGGCCAGGCTCCCGAGGTTGTTGTGCACGAGGGCCTGGTCTGCGGGGAGTTCGAGGGTTTCGTAGAGGTTCAGGGCGCGGGTGTAGGAGGTGGCTGCGTGGTCCCAGCGGCCAGCAGCGTGGGCCAGGCTCCCGAGGTTGTTGTGCACGAGGGCCTGGTCTGCGGGGAGTTCGAGGGTTTCGTAGAGGGTCAGGGCGCGGGTGTAGGAGGCCTCGGCGTGGTCCCAGCGCCCGGCGTCCCGGTGCAGAGTGCCGAGGTTGTTGTGGACATCGGCCTGTCCCTCGAGAAGTTCGAGGGTTTCGTAGATGTTCAGGGCGCGGGTGTAGGAGGCTGCGGCGTCGGTCCAGCGGCCAGCAGCCTGGGCCAGGCTCCCGAGGTTGTTGTGGACGAGGCCCTGGTCAGCGGGGAGGTCCAGGCTCTCGTAGATGTCGAGGGCTCGGGCGTGGCAGGTGGCGGCGTCGGTCCAGCGGCCAGCAGCGTGGGCCAGGCTCCCGAGGTTGTTGTGGACCTTGGCCTGGTCTGCGGGGAGTTCGAGGGTTTCGTAGATGTTCAGGGCTCGGGTATAGGAGGTGGCGGCGTCGGTCCAGCGGCCTGCGGTGTGGGCCAGGCTCCCGAGGTTGTTGTGGACCTTGGCCTGGTCTGCGGGGAGTTCGAGGGTTTCGTAGATGTTCAGGGCGCGGGCGAAGGCCTCGGCGGCGTCGGTCCTGTGTCCGGCGTCCTGGTGGAGGACCCCGAGGTTGTTGTGGACATCGGCCTGGTCTGCGGGAAGGTCGAGGGTTTCGTAGAGGGTCAGGGCGCGGGCGAAGGCCTCGGCGGCGTCGGTCCTGTGTCCGGCGTCCTGGTGGAGGACCCCGAGGTTGTTGTGCACGCGGGCCTGGTCGGCGGGGAGGTTGAGGCGTTTGTAGATGTCCAGAGCCCGGATTAAGGAGGTTTCGGTGACGTCCCATCGGCCTGCATCCCGGTTCAGGGCCCCGAGGTTGTTGTGCACGAGGGCCTGTTCTTCGGGAAGGTCCATGTTTTCGTAGATGTGGAGGGCGCGGGTGTAGGCCTCGGCGGCGTCGGTCCAGTGTCCGGCGTCATGGTGGAGGGTGCCGAGGTTGTTGTGCACGAGGGCCTGTTCTTTGGGAAGGTCCATGTTTTCGTAGATGTCGAGGGCGCGGGTGTAGGCCTCGGCGGCGTCGGTCCAGTGTCCGGCGTCATGGTGTACGACCCCGAGGTTGTTGTGCACAATGGCCTGTTCTTTGGGAAGGCCGAGGGTTGTGTAGATGTCGAGGGCGCGGGCGAAGGCGGCAGTTGCGTGGTTCCAGCGGCCTGCGTCGCGGTGCAGGGAACCGAGGTTGTTGTGCACCAATGCCTGGTCTTCGAGGAGGCTGAGAGTTTCGTATGTGTTGAGGGCGTGTTGGTAGTGGGTGAGGGCTGTGTCGTGGTTTCCGAGTCGTTGGTGGAGGGCGGCTGTGAGCAGTTGGACGTAGGCGTGGGCTTCCGTGGCCGGGGAGGTGTGTTCCATACTTTCGGCCTGGTGCAACTTGTCGAGGGCTTCGGTGCGGTTCAGGTGTCCTTGTGCCAGGGCTTCCAGGAGTTTTTGCAGGGGCGTGATGGCGTCGTGGCCGGGTTCGTTGGTAGCGGTCATCGTGGCGGCTCCTGGCTTGGCGGGGTGGCCCAGTTTATGACTGGTTGGACGGGCTGTGAAGACGACCCGAGAGAGCGGGGGTGTCTCTGGTGTTTGGCGAAAACATAGGGACACCCCCGGTGTTGCTGTGTCGTGGCGGGTCCGGGTCCGGGGTTAGTGGGTGGTGGGGGTGAGGTTGCCGGTGACTGCGTGGAGGGTGGAGGCGATCTCATTCAGTTTTTGGGTGCTTTTGGATAGGGACACGGTGTTGCGGGCGCCGCCCATTGCGCGTTGGTGGAGGGGTTGGCCGAGCGCGACGAGTTC
>NZ_JBFTOG010000061.1:0-18153 GCF_056397865.1 Arthrobacter sp. 05L417 | reverse complement strand
CTGGAGGTGAAGGCACCGTAGGTTCCCAGTCCCGCCACGCCGGCAGCTGTGCCGACCAGGGCCAGGGAAGCAATGACTTTACCGGTGGTGGTTTTCAGGTTGAGACCCATGATGAAATTTCCGTTTCTTGAAGCCCGTGAGACCGGGACCTTTGCTGTCCGATGACCACTACTTTCCGGCAGGTTTTTCAGGAAGCCGCAAGGATTCCCCAAGCTTCGGTTCAAGATTGCTTAAAGATTCCATCAAGTAGTCTTCGAGTGGTGACAGACAAAATCCCCAAGACACCAGGTAGCGGAAACGAGTAGCCCGCACCGGCTCAGTAACCGGTGAGCCCGCCGGCCACCGGCAGTTCAGCTGCCTGTCGTCAGCGGTTCAGAGGAGTGCGGGCGGAGTCCCCCGGCACGGCCATCGAGCGTCTGCGCCGGAACAGCAGGGCAAACGCGACGGCACCCGCGAGGAAGATCAGGCCGGCAACCCAGGTGTTCACCCGGAGCCCCAGAATCAGGTTGGCATAGTCGGAGCGCATCAGTTCAAAAGCGAAGCGTCCCGCCGTGTACCCGGCAACGTACAGGGAGAACACGCTTCCCGCCCCGAGGGTAAAGCGCCGGTCCACATACAAAAGAAGAAGCCCGACGACGACGCACCACAGCGATTCGTAGAGGAACGTGGGCTGGAAATAGCCAAGGACCACCGGGGCACCCGAGGGATCGGTCACCGCTGACCCGGTGGCAGGGTCCATCTGATGGATCTGGAGTTTCCACGGAAGGGTCGTCGGATCCCCGTAGAGCTCGTTGTTGAACCAGTTACCCCACCGGCCCAGGGCCTGGGCAAAAACCACCCCCGGCGCCACGGCGTCCAGGAACGCAAGCAAGGAGACCTTCGCTCTCCGGCAGCCGATCCACGCCCCCGCTACGCCCAAGGCCACGGCGCCCCAGATCCCCAGGCCGCCATCCCAGATGGCAAAGGCATTCCACGGATTCTTCCCTGGAAGGAAGTAGAGCTCAGGGTCGGTGATGACGTGGTAGATCCGGCCCCCGATGATTCCTGCGGGCACCGCCCAGAGGCAAATGTCCAGAACCTGCCCGTCCTGGCCGCCCCGGGCGGTCCAACGTCGGGAAGTGAGCCAGACGGCCACCGCGATCCCGGCCAGGATACACAGGGCGTAGAAATGGATGGTCAAGGGACCCACGTGAAAGGCGCTCACGGTCGGCGACGGAAGGAATGAATCGCTGGCAGTCATGGAGGCCATGGACTCCTGTCTGGAAGGTACGGGCGACGGCGGGACGGGGCTGCGCTTGAAGTAAGTTGTTCGGTTACAGAACTATTCTATAAGGGGACTATCGGGATAGGCTAAATGCAATGAAAACCGCCTCCGCCACCGAACCCCCGGTCCGTGACTACACGGGCGCCGATGCCTGGTCGCTGACCGGCGTGATAGCGCGCCTGCGACGGGTCCTGCGCTCCAGCGTGCGGCAGGGGGTCCCTTGGGAGTCCCTTCCCATGGCCCAAGTAGAGGTAATGCAACGGCTCGCCGAGGAGCCCGGGATAGGTGTCAGCGACCTCGCTGACCGTCAACGGCTTGCCACCAACACGGTCAGCAACCTGGTTCAGCAAATGGTGACCACAGGTCTGGTGGAGCGCACCCCCCGGCCTGGTGACCGGAGGGCCGCGAACCTGAGCCTGACACAGAGCGGCACGGAGATATTGGCAGCATGGCAGGCCGCCAACGACAGGCGACTCGGGCAAGCCCTCGAACGGCTCCCGAGGGCCTACCGGAATGCAATAGAAAACGCCGTCCCTGCACTGGCCGCCCTCGCGGCCCTGCTGGAATCCGACGACAAGAGCCAGGACCGGGACCAGGACCGACAACACGGGACACGACCGTAAGGGATCCGCTTAGCAAGACTCGCGGTTGCCATCCTCTTCCCCGAGCGCGAACTGGCAGCTGATGCCCTCAACATCGCCCCCAGAGGGCATTTACTGCCAGTTCGCTCTAGGTCGATGAACCAGCGTGAGTGTTCATGATGGAGTTACCGGCGGTCCGGAGGATGGGGCGTCCGATGCGCGCTGATCACCGCCAGGACGATTCCCCCCATCAGGGCAAAAAGCGCGCCGCCCATTGACCAGACAATCACGTCCATTGGCCAGGATGGCCCTTGCGTGGGGTCGAGCCGTGAAGTGTTGAGGCCAAATACCGCCGAACCGATCCAGATGTAACCAACAACCAGGATGGCGACAGCTCCTAGCACTACGGCGACTATGAAGAGTAGTTTCATCGCTTTGGACATATTCACGTTCCCAACCTCAAGACCATCAGGGATTGCACCTATAGGTTAGGTTCAATTGGGCGCCCCAGTACATCACCGGGCGCCAGGATTCGAGGTGATAGGTGCCGCCCTCGAAAACGTTTCCAACGACGTGGCACAGGTATTGCTCTTGGATGGTCGGGGTCAGGTTCCAGCCAACCCTGTTCAACTTGGTACGTAACTCGTCGACGTGCGCGTTGTGGGTTGGTAAGCCGTTGAACTGCCTTCCCCAAGGGGTGGGATTGAGATTCACAACACCACCCCTTGGGGTGTAGGTAATCCAAGGGAGGCCAGAGATCAAGTCAATCCCGAGCCAGGGATCTGCCACGACCGGATACTGAATCTTTGGGTCTGAGTGAGCCACCACCTGAATGAGCTTTCGGCCATGTACTTCGTATCGAGTGGGAACTGATACTCCGGCAGCATCGGTGGCCCAAGGTTTCGCGAAACCACCCAGAAAGGCGCCGTCCGAGCCAATAATCGAAACACTTCCATCTTCGTTGACCTTCATCTTGCCCGCACTCTGAAGCCCAATGTCGTAGGCGTACCGGGAAGGTGCATCAGCGGACTCAATGATCGTGTGGACAGCAAGTGAATCGTCGGACTGCGGGACAGGAACAGTGGTCGAACCATTCCCGTTGTCAAAGGCAACCAGGCCCTTCCCAATCGATCGTGCCTCAGCTGCCCTCTCTGGAAAAGGAAGTCCGAACGAAAGAGACTTCCCGCTTCGGCCGGTCACTTCGACCAAACCGGAGGAGTTGGCAGGAATTTTGACTGAATGTGGACCATTACGGTTTTGTGTCAGTGACTTTATGCTGGGCGAGGCAGCCGCGATAACCGCGAACGCGTCGGAGCCTTGTCCGGCTGTCGAAGCCGATGCAGGTCCTGGCTGTTCGAGCAATAGAGCAAGGACCGCGATTCCGGTAGTCAGGGATGAAATCGTTCTATATAGCTTCATATTTCCCCCAATTATTGTGCAGCTCTCATCCTTTTCTTTGGGTTTGCACCGAATGAGTACACAGGAAAATATCAGCCCCGATGGCCTCTGAGTACCTCCAAATAGCGAAGATTGAGTCCACCATCGGCGAAACTTTCGTATTGGCCGCAGCCCAGCCCACTAGCGTCGCAGCGCTATGACGACGACGGCCACGGTCGCTACAGCGAGGATCGCCAGCCCCACGTACGCAAGCATCTGAAGGCGCTGCTTCCGAATTTCCCGCTTCGACTCACGAGCCGACAGCCCAATCATCATTTTGTTCCCCATACGGGCAGCGTACGCCGCGATTGTTTCGCTCAGGCAACAAGGGGGATAACTGTTAGGAAGTTCCCAGCTTGCAGCCGCTGGCTGGGTATCGTGTCCCTTCCGCTTATACTGACGTCTGAATAGTTGTTCAGATGTTGGAGGTCCCGTGGCTGTTCGTGAAGCCGCCGATGAATGCGGTGTGAAACTTGTCGACCCCGACAAGGTCGAACTCGTCCGGGCAGCCCTGCCCTCGGATCATGACATTGCCGAGCTGGCGGATGTGTTCTCGCTGCTCGGCGATCCGGGGCGTTTGCGGCTGTTGACATCGTTGCTGGAAGGCGGGGAACTGTGCGTCTGCGACCTCGCAGCGACGACGGCGATGACCGAGAGCGCTGTCAGCCATGCGTTGCGGCTGCTGCGCGCCCACCGGGTGGTTTCCGTTTCGAGGCGCGGCCGGATGGCCTACTACCGGCTGGACGATGCGCACGTGCGGATGCTCCTGGACTTGGGCTTGACCCACACCGGACACACCGTCGCCGTCCATCCCGAGCGCACGGCCAAGAAGGACGGTGGCCAATGAGCACCCACCACGAAGCCCACCACCATCCCCACGACACTGCGGGCAACCCAGCCAAACACCATGCCCACAGCCACGCAATAGCAGCGAACGCGGACCGGCGCTATCTGGTTATCGCGTTAGCGCTGATTGTCGGGTTCATGATCGTCGAGGTGATTGTCGCCGTCGTTTCCGGCTCGCTGGCGCTGCTTTCGGACGCCGGGCATATGCTTACCGACGCCGGAGCGATCGCCGCCTCGCTGTGGGCGATCAGCCTCGCGGCCCGCCCTGCGCGGGGAATCTGGACGTTCGGATTCAAGCGCGCGGAAATCCTGTCCGCGGCCGCCAATGGAATCACGTTGCTGGTCATCAGCGCCCTTGTGGCCGTCGAGGCCATCCATCGTCTCATCGATCCGCCACCGGTCGAGGGCGGCCCTGTACTGGTGGTCGCGATCCTCGGGGTCATCGTGAACCTGGTTGCGGTGTGGGTGCTGGCCAAAGCCAACCGGTCCAGCCTGAACGTGGAAGGGTCCTTCCAGCACATCCTGACCGACCTGTACGGATTCATTGCGACGGCGATCGCCGGGCTCGTCGTCCTGACCACCGGTTTTGCCCGTGCGGACGCGATCGCTTCCCTCATCGTGGTGGGCCTGATGCTGCACGCCGCATGGGGGCTGCTGCGGGACTCCGGGAGGATCCTCCTGGAAGGCGCGCCGGAAGGTGTTGACCTGGACCAGGTCAGGGAACACCTCCTCGAAACCGGGCACGTGCACGACGTCCACGACCTGCACGTCTGGACAGTCACCTCGGACCTTCCCGCCCTCTCCGCGCACGTTGTCCTGGACGAGAGCTGCTTCCACGACGGGCATGCACCGCTCATTCTTGACCAGCTGCAGAACTGCCTGACCGGTCATTTCGACGTCGAACACTCCACCTTCCAGCTCGAACCCGCCGGCCACGCGGTCCACGAAACCGGAACCCACTGATGACAACTGCCCCGCCCCGGTCCTGGATCAAGGACGCCCGCACCGTCCGGCTGCTGTCCTGGTTCAGCCTCATCTGGATGCTCCTGGAGGGAGCCCTCGGCCTTGTTGCCGGCGGCACCGCAGGCTCCGTGTCCCTGATCGGCTGGGCGCTCAGCTCCGCCGTCGAGGGCCTGGCGAGCATCATCGTCATCTGGCGGTTCACCGGATCCCGCACCCTGTCCGAAACCGCCGAAGGCCGCGCACAAAAGGCCGTCGCGATCAGTTTCTGGCTCCTCGCCCCCTACATCGGAATCCAGTCGGTCATCGACCTGGCCACGGGACACCGGGCCGAGAACAGCATCCTGGGCATCGTGCTCACCGCGGCAAGCTTGGTGATCATGCCTGTCCTCGGTATCGCCAAGCAGCGCCTCGGTGCGAGGCTGAACTCCGGAGCCACCGCCGGGGAAGGAACCCAGAACCTGCTCTGCGCCGCCACGGCTGCCGCTGTGCTGATCGGTCTGGCCGGCAATGCACTCTTCGGCGCGTGGTGGCTTGACCCCGTCATCGGCCTCATCATCGCCGCCGTCGCCGTCAAAGAAGGCCGAGAAGCGTGGAAGGGTGAAGACTGCTGCTAACGCACTCAAGGAAACGGACACCCCATGGCCAGCATTGAAACCCCAACCACAGACTCCGGAAGGCTGTTGCGCCGCGGGCTGCGGCTGGAATACGCGACCCTGGGCTGGAACGTGGTGGGCCTCGGCGTCCTGGCAGCCGCGGCCATTCAAGCCGGGTCCCCGGCACTGGCCGGTTTCGGCTTGGATTCCCTGATCGAGATCTTCGCGTCGATCGTGGTGGTGTGGCAGCTCAAAGGCGCCCACAAGGAGCGCGAAGCCCCCGCGATGCGGTTGATAGGGACGGCCTTCGCGGTTCTCGGCGCCTACCTGCTCATCCAAGTGGCGGTGGTGTTTGCCACCGGCGTCCGCCCCGCCACCTCAGGCCTGGGCATCGTCTGGACATCCCTTACTTTCGTGGTCATGCTCGCCCTGGCGTGGGGCAAGATCCGCACCGGGCACCGCTTGGGCAATCCGGTACTCCGCGCGGAAGGAAAAGTGACCCTGGTGGACGCCTACCTGGCCGGCGCGGTGCTGGCCGGGCTCGCCCTTAACGCCCTGTTCGGCTGGTGGTGGGCGGATCCCCTGGCCGGCGTCGTGATCATCTACTACGCCGCCCGCGAAGCCAGTCACGCTTTCAGACACACCCCTTAGTGGTGCGCTTGCGTCTCCTGGAGCCGCTTGATGAACCAGCGTGACTGCTCGGGTCCGTAGGGAAGCACCGGGATCGCTTTGGTAGCGTCCGACGGCGTGTCCCGGATCGACTGCCTCGCTTGCCTTACCGCTGTGGACATGGTGTCGGCCATCGTCTTCACGAACTGGTCGCTACAGGGCTTCCCGTGGCCGGGGATGAGGAACTCGTAACGGTGGCGCAGGGCCGAGATGTGCCGGAGGGCGTCGGCCCAGTCCTCCGGGTAGGCGTCCTCGAACGAGGGATGCGCACCTTGTTCCACGAGGTCACCGGCGTAGAGCGTGCTGGGCGTGCCTACCAGGAGGTCGCCGTCGGTGTGGCCGCGGCCCAAATAGAACAGCGTGGCGGTGAGGCCGCCGAGGTCCACCAGGACGGGCTGGTCCTTGACGATCGCGTTGGGAATGACGATCTCGACGGCGTCACCCTGGCCCGCGGCCATCTCCGGTTCCGCGGCGGCGACGAAGCGGCGCTGGTGGTCGCCGTCGTCGTCGATTGTGGCCGCACAGTTGACGTGCCCCCAAAACTCGGTGACGCCGTCGTCGGCAAAAACGGCGTTGCCGAAGTAGTGGTCGTAATGGGCGTGGGTGTTCACGACGACCAGCGGCAGCTGGGTCTTTTCGCGGACTGCGGCGAGGATCTGCCGGCCTTGGCGGGGGCCGCAACCGGTGTCGATCACCATGGCTCGTTCCGTACCTACAACGAGGCCCGTGTTGAGCAGGCACCCTTCGGTCTCCAACACATAGTTGTTAGGGCCGACTTCGAGCCATGCTGACATTGTTTCTCCGTCTTCAGATGCGTTCCGGCAGTGTTCAGGCCTTGATTCTACCCACGCGGAGCTGGGAGGATCGGGAGCACGTTACATCCCCATGAAGATTTCATTTCAATCCGGGACGACCGGTTTGTTCGGCTGTAGTATTCCCTTTAGTTTGCAGGTCCGGGCTCAGCCGGAGCTAAAGGCAAAGGAATGATTTCATGTCGACGCGGAAACCGTCTTTTCTTGCATTGACCAACGCCGGGATGCGGGCCAGCCCGGAGAACGTGGAGGCGCCCATCGAGCAGTTGCGTGGGCTGCGCCTCCAGGTCCTGGAGATCATCGAGGAAGTCTTGTCTGACTCTTCGCAGGCGACGGAGGCTGTGCGCGAGCAACTTCGCCAGCACATTGCTGCCCACCCCGGGCGTCCGGAAGAGGCGCTGCTGGAACATTTGTCTTCGCTCAGGTCGGAACAGCCGGCCCCGCAAGGCGAGCCGGAACCTCAAGGCGACCCGGACGTGGATTTGTTCCAGCACCCAAGCAGCCCCCGGCTTGAGGCGGTCCTCAGGGACGGGATGTTGATGACCGCCTTCCAGCCCGTTTTCGACCTCACCACGTCCACGGTGGTCGGCGCCGAGGCTTTGACCCGCTTCGTCACGGACAGTGGTGACCCTGCCGATTACTGGTTCGCGGAAGCCGAGGACACGGGGCTCCGAACGGATCTCGAGTTCGCGGCCTTGGAGTCGGGGCTTAAGGCCGCGCTGGAACTGCCGCAGCAACTTTTCGTGGCGTTGAAGCTTTCCCACGAGGTCTGCCTGGATCCGCGGCTTCCTGTGCTTTTCGATCAGACTCCGGTGGCGGCATCCCGGGTGATCCTCGAAATCTCCGGAGAGTTCCCCCGGCACCAGGCCGATTCGCTCGACGCCGTGGTGGCTCCGCTGCGCAGTGCCGGCGTACGCCTGTCCATCGAAGACTCCGGTTCATTCTTCGCCGGTGCCGGCCATATTCTTCGGCTTAAACCGGAGATGATCAAGCTGGACCGGAAGCTGACCGCAGGCCTCAACCAGGATCCCCTTCGGCAGGAACTGGTCCAAGCGGAGGTCCGGTTCGCGCGGGAGATCGGGGCGGCTTTGACCGCCCAACGCATCGAAACCAAGGACGAACTCGCCACTCTCGCGGGCCTGGGAGTAACCGTCGGACAGGGGTATCACCTTGGGCGGCCCTCGGTCCAGCCTAGCGATTGGGCAAAGTGGGGCGGGCGCGCCCGGCATCTCGCCTCCCTTGGAGGTCGCGGCAGGAACCTGCGTACCTGGCTGAACCGGAGCTGACAGACCCGCTCCCAAGAAGGGGGCAGGGCGTTTTGGGGCGGCCCATCTTCCTCGATTTCGGGACCCCTTGGATATGCTCCGCGCTCCCCTATTGCTTCTCTTGCGGCCTTCTGCTTCTCTGGCACTACCGGGCCGCCGCACGCTAATTCCGGTGTGGGCCGCGCCCGGCTGAAGGGACGTGAGACCGCTATGACTTCTCTGTGGCTGGACGCGCGCGATGCTTCCGCAGCTGCGAGCCCCGATGAATTCACGCCCGGGACCAGTTACGACGCCGTCGTGGTCGGCGCTGGACTCACTGGCCTGGCAACGGCCCTCATGCTGGCGCGGACCGGGAGCAACGTGCTGGTCCTCGAGGCCCGCCATATCGGCGCGGTCAACACCGGTAACACCACCGCCAAGTTGAGCCTTCTCCAGGGCACCACGCTGTCCAGGCTCCGGAACCAGTATTCGGTGAACGTGGTCCGTGCCTATGTTGACGCGAACAGGGCCGGCCAGAGGTGGCTGCTCGAATACCTCGAGGGCCGCGGCGTGCCTTTCCAGTACCGGGATGCCTACACCTTCGCCACCACGCCCACCGGCGCGGAACACCTCGTCGCCGAAGCCAACGTTTGCCGGGCTGCCGGACTCAACGTCAAGTCCACCCTCGAGACGGGGCTGCCTTTCGACGTCGACGCCGCCTTGCGGCTTGCGAAACAGGCCCAATTCAACCCCATGGACGTCCTGGATGCGCTGGCTGTGGATGTTCGGGCCGCCGGCGGCAGCATCGTGGAGGGCATCCGCGTCATGAACGTCCGCAACGGCGATCCCCTGACGGTGGTCACCAGGAAGGGCGAGGTCACCGCGCGCTACGTGGTGCTCGCCACCGGGACACCGATCCTGAACCGGGGGCTCTACTTCGCGAAGCTGCGGCCGAATCGCTCCTATGCCGCCGCGCTGCGGCTGCCGGACGGCGTGAACCCGCCACCGGGAATGTACCTTTCCGCCGAGCCGCCCACCCGCTCACTGAGGGACTATCCAATGCCCGACGGCGGGAGGTTGCTTTTGGTGGGCGGGTTCGGTCATGCGGGTGGCCGGGCGCCGTCGACGCAGGTCCATGTGAACGAGCTGCTCGGCTGGGCCCAACAGCATTACCCGGGTGCCGAGGTCACGCACACGTGGGCTGCCCAGGACTACCAGGCCGGTAATCTCATGCCGTTCTTTGGCAGGTTCCCACGGGGCCACGGGAAGATCTTCTTCGGCACCGGCTACAACAAGTGGGGCATGACAAATGGTGTTGCGGCGGCGCTGGACATCACCGCTGATATCCGTGGCGAAAAGCTGGAGTGGGCCCACACGATCCATCGCCGGGTCACGGGTCCCCGCGGAGCAGCGTCGACGATTTCGCTCAACATAGAGACACAGCAGCAGAATTTCCGGGACAAGGCAGCCCTGAAGGAGAAGCCCGCCATCACGGAGGAAACCAGCCCCGCCGAGGGCACAGGCGTCACCGGGCTTTTCCACGGGAAGCCCGCGGCAATCTGCACGGTGGACGGCGTGGTGTGCAGGGTGTCCGCGGAATGCGCCCACCTGGGTGGGATCCTGCACTGGAACGACGCCGAAAAGTCCTGGGACTGCCCCCTGCACGGCTCGCGGTACACGGCCGCGGGCAAGCTGCTGGAGGGGCCGGCGACGCACAATTTGTTCAAGCTGCAGTAGAGGGCCCGGTGTTCGATATTTCTCCTCGTTCGATGTGATTGAACGAGGAGAACTCCTGAGTGTTCGGGTGGTGAACTCACAAAAATTGCCGTTCGAACACTCAATTTTCTAATACAACCACTCATTTCTTGTCCACCGGATAGTCAGTGGCAGATGCCGGCACTTATTCTGAACCTAAGGACCGGCGCCGATCCTGTTTGAGATCCAAATTCTGAGCACTTCTGGTCCGTCCTGTCCTGTTTCGGAATCCAACAGGTTGGGCAAGGGACTAATGACCGTGCGATCTAGATTCTGGTTGACTTTGAGTGCGTTGCTCGGCGCGACGGTACTCGTGGTTGGGTTCGCTCCTGTTCCGCTCCTTCTCGTTCTGGGCGGTTGCCTCATCGTGGGGTTTCTTGCGACCGCGGCCCTGTACGGTCAATGGCGACGCGACGTGATTCGGTCTGGGGCGAGGGCCGCATCGTTCCCTGTGTTCAGTGCCATCATCACATTCAATGTTGCACTTTTGCTCCGGGGGAGCGAACTCGGCTGGTACCTCGTTCCGGTCTTTGCAGCGGCCCTTTTCATCGGCTGTTTCGGATGGGCGGGCAAGCACGGACCTTACGTAGAGCCGGAGAATGTCAGCGGAGGTCAATCGTGAAATGGTACAGCTACGCGCATCCGCCGATCTTTATGATGTCCCTGGCGATCCTTTTTATGAGCAATTGGGACCTGTGGCTTCGAATCCTCTTGCCATCGGTGGTTCTGGTTTCGTACGTGATCAATGAAGTAGTTCTTTACCGGCGTGAGAAGGCTGCGCGTGCACGCGCAGCCGAACTCGATCGTAAGGATCCGATGGCGCACGCCTACCGGGAGCCGCATTCCTAGAGTGCCTCACCACGGCGCTCAGCTTGGGTTGCGGCCTAACCGCGCGGCCAGCTCACCGGGGCGGTTGAAGCGGTAGAAGAACGGACCGAGGTCTCCCCTGTCGAGCGTCGACGTCAGGGTGATGAGACTTTCCAGCAGCGGAGCCTTCCCCAGGTCGCCAAGATGTATCGGCTCGAATCCCGCGTCCCGAATGAGGCGCTCGGTCGCCTCGCGGGCATCGGCGTCGGACGCGAAGAGGGTTCCCGGTGGCATTGGCTCAGCATCGACGGCGTCATAGATTGAAGCGAAGTTGGTGTTGAAGGCCTTAGCGGTGGGCCCACCAATCATCGCTTTGACTTGTTGGGCGATCGAGTCGTAGCCGGCCGGGCGATCGCCGAAGGTATTGCTGGCATCGATTGTCACCTGACCGTCTAGGCCGGCAATCTTGGCCAAGCCGACGGCGATCGAGTCTCCCGGAATGGCGACCACCACGACGTCGGCGCCTGTGGCATCACCGCCGTCCCGGCCTAGCGCAGTCACGTCGTGGCCTGCAGCCGTCCAACGTCGCGCCAGCGCACCGCCGACGTGCCCCCGCCCAATCACGGTGATCCGCATGGATCCCACCTACTCATTTCGAACCAAGTACCGACAAAGAACACCTTGGAGGCTCCACACCGACTATTCGCTGGGGCCTACGGGCTCACGGCCACCTGGTTCACCACGGGAATTTCGGTCAGCATCCCGACAATCATTGCAGCGACCGACGAATTGATGCGGGCAGTCGGGCCAGCCATCGCCCTCCCCACGGAGCAACGTAACTTTCATTCCGGAATCCTAGTCCCCCGCACGGGCCGTCGGAAGGCTTCGCGGCCCGTGTCGTAACCATGAGGCATAGGCTAATCCTCCTTTTCAAATGCCAAATTTAAGAACTGAAATAGGCCGACTTTGTTCGAATTTCCCTTCCAACAAAGGCAAAAAGGCCGTATTATTCCTTGCAAGCTGTGGGTCTCAGGGGGCGCCTATATGAATAGGAGTTTCCCTTGCAGCGTCTACATATTATTGCCTCAGCTACGGCATGTCTTTCTTTGATTGCGGCCATCTTTATTGC
Source organism: Arthrobacter sp. 05L417 (assembly GCF_056397865.1). Taxonomy (NCBI): domain Bacteria; kingdom Bacillati; phylum Actinomycetota; class Actinomycetes; order Micrococcales; family Micrococcaceae; genus Arthrobacter; species Arthrobacter sp. 05L417. The sequence continues at coordinate 6,053 of NZ_JBFTOG010000061.1, read as the reverse complement.
CGCGCCAGGACAGGCAGGTACTGCCCAAAGGAACACGGCACCCCAGGAACGGGAAGACCAGCCGATACGAGCCGGTACCAGTCGTGGAGTCCAGTCTGTCGCCTGGGATCAGGGGCTGTCGCCCGGGCGAAGCGCCAGTCCACTGCATGAAATCGCCAATAAGTACGACAGCGTGTACGTGATGGACGGGAACGCCGTCGGGACCGCGGAGGATGGGGGGCAACATTTTACCCGTTGCCGACCGAAGCCGAAGGGTCGCTAATCGTCACTCCTGAAGTTGCGAGGGATCTTCACCTCAAACCGGGCGAATTTCCCGCTTCTCAGTTTGACAACCTTGACGCATTGGCAAACGCGCCAGAAAAAGGCGACGCTATCTTGGCCCCGCCATTTCAATCAGTGAGTGCAATGGCGACGATCGACCACTCCACGTACTTCTGGGCTCCTGTGGGAGGTAGCTGGAGCGGCGAGATCCGGCGCCTAACGTCCTACAACCATGCTTCAGAAAAATACTACGGTTGGAATGTTGCGCCACTCGTCATCTTTGGCGTGTGCACCCAGGGATCCGGGTACTACACGGGCTACAACGGCGGGAGCTTTGGACTCTGGAAGCGTTGGTACGGGACCGGTTGCGGGAAGAGCGGGTCTAGCCGTGTCCCCTGGAACAACGTTCTCGCCTACCCCACGTTCATGGCCAAGTCCATGGTCGTGTACGCAGGTGTTCCGGGACATTTCAGGTAGAAGTCAACTAGTCACATAGGGGGTCGCGTGGTCCAGGTAAGAAACCGGCTGCTCATTATTGGCGTGATTGTCTGCGCGGGCGGAGTCGTCTTCGAAACGTTAGCCACAAACTTACTTTCGCTGCTTATCTCCCTCCAAGGCGGAGCCGGCGCGGGCGTCGGTATATGGCTGACAGGCCTCGTCGGTTCAGTCGTGCGCTTCGGGCTTGCCCCACTGGGCGCATCACTCATAGCTCTGGGCATCGCAGCACACATGCTTCGAAACCAGATCCCGGACCTTCTCAACAACCATGGGAAGGACGAGTAAGCAGCATTTGGAACCGGAATCTGTTTGGACAGGAGTTTCAAAATGACCCCGAACCTAAACGGTACCGAAAGCGGCATCCTGTTGTCCCGACTATGCGTAATCGCCGGGGTCATTGGGGGCGTCTTGGCAGTCCTGCATCCATTTCTGGGGGCTGCGCTGTCCGTGCTTGTGTTGGTGTGGGCGATTGCTGGCCAGCGCGGCACCGGTCAGCAGGCGTACCGCATAGCACTCTTAGTCAGTCTGGCCGCTCTGGTGATGAACACTGCAATTCTGCTCGCATCACTGTCTGTTGGGACGTCTGTTCCCGATCCCCTACCGGCCATGAAAATTAGCTCAGGAACGGACCTTCTCAACAACCATGGGAAGGACGAGTACGCGTAAGGACCCGGTCGCAATACCCGAACCCCGGGACCCAACGGAAATTCAGTGACGATATCCTCCCGGCATGGGGAACTTCAGAACGGGATATCTGGCCAGGGATGAACGACGCGAGCGGCGAAGAAGGATTCAGCGGCAGCTGTCCTACGTCGGATTAGGGGTGTTGGCTGCCGCCACAATTTTCGTTGTGACGATTGCTCTCCGCCACTGAGACGCCGCCACCGGCAGCCGGCGTCGCGAGGAGTACCGCCGGCGCACCGCCGTCGTAATCCATCATGAGCCGTAACCAACAGGTGCCGCTGGTGAATCACCGGGCGCGCTCGGATAGCCTTCAACCATGGGGGATCTGGGGTGGGTTCGGCGGGTGCTGGTTGTCGAAGATCAACCATTCATGCGCGGGCTTGTTGCCGAAGCCTTGAGGGGCCCGGAATTCGACGTGCATGATTGCGCGTCCGCGTCCCAGGCTCTGTCGATGTTCGCCGCCGTCGATCCCGATGTCCTGGTGACGGACATCGATCTGGGAACCCGGCCCAACGGCGTCGAACTGGCGCATGTCGTGAAGTCGCTCTCCCCGGGGTGCGCCATTGTGTTCCTCACCAACTATCCGTCGGAAGCTCCCTTTTCTGAGTTGCCGGCGGGAGCAACCTTCGTCAACAAGGCGTCCCTTGACTCCGTGGAAGGCCTCATCAGTGCAGTGAACTCGACCCTCGTGGAGCTCCCTGTCACCGTGACTCCCGCTGTGGCGTCGGACGCAGCGAAGATCGGCGCGCTGACTCGGGTACAGCTGGATATCCTGCGCATGATCGCGGAGGGCTGGTCGAACGCTGAAATCGCCAAACAACGGGGAAGCAGCATGCGCTCCGTGGAGAAGGCCGTGTCCCGCACGTTCGAGGCCCTTGGCCTGAACCGGAGTCCGGGCGTCAATCCGCGGGTTGCCGCGGCAACGCTATACGCGCGTACGTTTGGGTTGCCGGCCCCGGTCGATAGCGAAAAATGATCAGCCGCTCCCCTGCGCTCTGGGCCCGGGGTATCGGCAGTAGCAATGCCTTGAGCGTCTGGTCGTGGCTCCTGACCTTGCCCTTGGCGCTGACGGTCATGAACATGTTCGCCGGATCGATCACGCTCGCTGGGACGGGATCGGTCACGTCGGCCGTGGAAGGTTCCGGCACGGCGATCGTGTTTCTGGTGCACGTTGTGCTTGGTCTTGTGGGGATACTCCTTCGCCCCTTGATCACGGCACGCCCGAGCGTCAAAGGCAGAATCGCGACGGCGTTCGGCACCTTCGCTTTCCTGGGCGCCTGCCGCCCCCTCCTGGTGGCTTGGTCCGCCCAGGCCTTGAATATCGCAGACCTCAGCGAAGATCTCTGGGCCCGCGTCCTCATCAACATCGGGGCGGCCCTGGTCTTCCTCTCGGCGATCGCGATGCTGACGGACTCCATCCGCGGGCACGCCGTGCTCGAACCCCGGCTCCGCGCTGCCCAGGCTGCGATCGAGGCGCAGCTCGGATTCGATGAGCACCGTTTGCGCTCGATCCGTTCCGACTATGTCGCCGAGCTCTCTAAGCGTCTTGACGCGGTCCTCGCTGCCCGGATGACGACAACCCTCGACAGATCCGAGGCCTCACGCCTGCTGCGGTCGATCTCCGATGGCGTCGTCCGCCCGATGAGCCACCAGCTCTTCCACGACCACACACCTTGGCCGCATGAGACGGTCCCTCCGCGGCCGGCTTCCCGTGCGGAGCGCGCGCCGGGACTGGCGCATTTGATCCAAGCTGCGCCGGTCGGATTGCCTGTCCTGCTCTTCGAATCGCTCATCGCAGTGCGTGTACTAGCGGAATACGACGTCCTCTTCCTGCTGGTTCAGTGGCTTGTCGGCGGGGCAATCTTGCTCCTCGGGAACGCCGCGACGGCCCGGACCGTGCGGAGGATTACCAGTCCCCTGCGGCGAATTTCCGCCATGACCCTCTGCTACGCGGGCACGGCCGCAGCTGCCGCGTCGGTGACCTGCCTGCTGCAGGGCGCGTTCGGCTATGCCCCGTTCTTCTACTGGTCCGCCGTCTGGGCCTATCCGCTGACGGCGCTCACTGTGGCGGTCCTTCGAGCTGCCGAACGCCAACGACGGCGGCATGAAGTCAGGTTGGCACGCACACTAAACGAGCAACTCAAGCTAGCCGACCGCGCGCACCAAAAGCTGCTCCACACCCGCCGGAGGGTCGCCAGGATTCTGCACACCAACCTCCAGGGAAGCCTGGTTTCGAGCGCCCTCGCCTTAGCTGCCTCCGGAGGGAACTGCCCAGAAGAGGATCTTGCCCCGCAGCGCGTCAGGAACATCCTGACGCGTGCCGTGGCTACTGCGCAGAGTGAGATCTTGGACGACTCGCCCGGGCAGGAGAGGCGCGGGGCATCCAGTATCCAGGACCTGCTAAGTACCTGGGGGCGCGTGCTGAAGCTGGCATGCGACATTGACCCTGGAGTGTGGGCCTTATGCGACGAGGACCCCGCAAGGGCCGAGGCAGTCATCGAAGTGCTCTCAGAAGGCTTCACCAACGCCATCCGACACGGCGAACGAAACCATGTCCGCGTCACAATGTCGGCCCCCGAGCCCCTCCCGACAGGCGCGGCGGCTCGCACCGGAGCCATCCACATATCCATCAGCTCCCCCGGCCGGATCCGAGGCCGGATCCGCCCCAGCCTCGGGATGACGACGCTTCAGGCACTGTCCAAGGACGTAACACTCAGCGAGGATGGCGACAACGTGGTCCTTCGGGTTGTTCTTGCGTGAGCCCGAGAGCTACGGCACGTCAGCAGATAGTAGTCTTGGATCCAGTGCAGCGCTGCCGCCCCTATCCCGCATTGGCTCGAGGACGGTATGACTCTTCTCCGCGATCACGAAGCACAGGCGAACCTGCCTACCCGAAAGAACCGTCTGTTCTTTCGGTCGTTTGCCGTCATTGCAGCCTTGGGGATCTTTTGGGCCGTTGCCGGGATCTTTCTGTATGTGGCTCCGCCTGCGGACCAACCCAAACACGCGGATGTGCTCTTCGTGCTTGGGCCGCCCGATAGTCGAATAGGCTACGCCGAGAAGCTGATGCAGCGGGGGTACGCACCAACGCTTGCCGTCTCAAGCCCCATAGGGAAAGACGGCAGATTCGAAGCGGGGATATGTGGCGATCACCGCGCTTATCGGATTATCTGCTTCAACCCCGATCCGTTCACCACACAGGGCGAAGCAAGGGCGCTACGGGACCTGTCGGCCCAATACGGCTGGAAGAGCGCGAACGTCCTCACCGCCCAGTTCCATGTGACGCGGGCCCGGGTGATCGTCAGCCGGTGCTACACAGGAAACCTGCGCATGGTCGCCGACCGGATGGACTTGCCGCTCATCTCCTTGACCAAGCCCACCTATTCCTGGGCCTACCAGTACCTCTATCAAACCGCGGCCTTCGTCAAGGTTGCGATCCACCCGGATTGTTGAAGTGCCGGGACGGGCGGCAGGTCAAAGAGCAGGGAGCTAAGGAGCTAGAGGAGAGCTCCCACATTGGGGTCAGGCTGCCTTGATTCCAATAGACCAAGGAGGTACGCGCCGTAGCCGCTCTTTACGAGTGGTTCGGCCCGCTGGCGCAGCTCGTCATCGCTAAGGAAACCCAGGCGCCAAGCGACTTCTTCTGGAGCTCCTACTTTCAATCCTTGGCGGTGCTCAACGGTCCTGATGAAGTTCGACGCGTCGCTGAGGTCATCAAACGTTCCGGTGTCAAGCCATGCAGTCCCCCGCGGCAGAACCTCGACCTGCAGCTTGCCACGATCGAGATACGTCCGGTTGACGTCGGTGATTTCAAGTTCTCCGCGCGCCGACGGTTTTAGGTTCCGCGCAATGTCCACCACTTCGTTGTCATAAAAGTAGAGGCCCGGCACCGCGTAATTACTCTTGGGCTGCTTCGGCTTTTCCTCAAGAGTGATGGCGCGCCCGTCCAGGTCGAATTCCACAACGCCATAGGCTTTGGGATCCTTCACCCAGTAGCCGAACACCGCACCGCCCTCGATTTCGGAATATCGGCGCAGTTGCGCGCCCATGCCAGGGCCATAAAAGATGTTGTCTCCCAGAACCAGGGCGACGTTGTCATCTCCAATGTGTTCCGCACCAAGGGTGAAGGCCTGAGCCAAGCCATCCGGAGAGGGCTGCTGAACGTAGCTGAGATTGACACCGAACTGGGATCCGTCTCCAAGCAGACGCTGGAACTGCTCGGCATCATGGGGTGTCGTAATAATCAGGATGTCCCGAATGCCGGCCAAGATCAAAGTCGACAGTGGGTAATAGATCATCGGTTTGTCGTAGACAGGGACAAGTTGTTTGCTAATGCCGTGGGTAATCGGATGCAGACGCGAACCAGTTCCCCCAGCCAAGATGATTCCTCGCATACTGCGCATCATTCCGGTTCGTATGCATTTGTGCAAACCAGTAAGGTTATGCGTCATGGGGAAAATACTTGTCACCGGCGGCGCCGGCTTCATCGGTTCAAACTTTGTCCACTACGTCATCGCCAACACGGACCACCATGTCACGGTGCTGGACAAGCTCACCTATGCCGGGAACCTGGAGTCGATCACGCACCTGCCGAGCGAGCGGCTCACCTT
>NZ_JBFTOG010000060.1:0-22119 GCF_056397865.1 Arthrobacter sp. 05L417 | reverse complement strand
GGCTCGCGGAAGGAGAACACGTCGATGCCGGTGGAGACCTGGTCCGAGTACTCGCCCTTGAGCAGGGTCGGGATCCCGCAGGCGAACTCGATGACCTCCAGGCCGCGGCCGATCTCGCCCTTCGCGTCGGAGATGACCTTGCCGTGCTCGGCCGTGACCAGGGCCGCGAGTTCGTCCACGTGGGAGGCGACGAGCTCGCGGAACTTGAACAGGACCGCGGTGCGCTTGGCCAGGGAGAAATCGCCCCACTTCTCGGCCGCGGCCTTCGCCGCGGCGACGGTGGCGTCCAGGTCCGCCCGGTTCGCGAGCCGCAGCTGGGCGGACACGGCACCGGTGGCCGGGTTGTACACCGGCTGGCTGCGGTCACCCGCGCCGGCGGTTTCAACACCGTTGATGAAATGCTTGATCATGGTCATGGTGGATCCTTTTCAGAGTGTTCAAGTTGGGAAGGCCGTACCGGGTTCACGCCGGCAGACAGTGGTTCTTTGGTCCGGGTATTTTCAGAGGAGCTAAGAGTAGATTTCCTTGTAGATACCTTCGATCTGCTCAGTGTCCGGAACGAGGGGATTGTTGCTCGGGGAGCCGGAAGCGAGCGCCTGCTCCGCCATTAGAGGGATCTTTTCCTCCCAGGCTGCGCGGTCGATCCCAAAGGCTTCGGGTGTTGGAACGTTGAGGTCGCGGTTGAGAGCGTGCAACTCAGCCACCAAAGACTCGGCGGCATATTGATCCGAACTGCTCGAACTCACGATGCCAAGCGCCCTGGCGCAGTCTGCGTATCTTGGCGCCGCGGCCGACACCGAGAATTCCGTGACAGACGGAAACAACATTGCGTTGGCCAAACCGTGGGCAACATGGAAGTGGGCACCAATCGGTCGACTCATTCCATGAACGAGGGCCACGCTGGAGTTGGAAAATGCGATGCCTGCCTGTGTGGAAGCCAGCATCATGGCTTCCCTGGCCTTCGCGTTCGTTCCGTCCGCGTAGACGCGCCTCAAGTTTGGGCCGATAGCCCGAATGGCAGACAAAGCGAAGGCATCGGAAAAGGAGTTGGCTTTCCGACTGACGTAGGCCTCTATCGCATGGGTCAAGGCGTCGATGCCCGTATCCGCGGTCAGCCGGGGCGGCATCGACAGCGTGAGCTCGTAGTCGATAACTGCCGCCACTGGCAGGAACGAGATCCCTGCGCAGAGCATCTTCTCGTGGGTCTCAGAGTCGCTAATGATCGAGAACTGAGTAGCTTCCGAGCCGCTGCCTGCAGTTGTGGGAATAGCGACAACCCGAACAGAAGGCCCGTTGTTGTTCCGGGGCGCCTTGAAATCCCGCATTTGGCCGCCCTGGCGACTGAGCAGGCCGAGAGCCTTGGCGGTGTCAATCGCACTGCCACCACCAAGGCCGATGATGACGTCAGCATCGTGGTCCTGCACTGCTGCGACGCCCTCACTCAGGGAAGCGGTCGTGGGGTCGGGCACAACGCCTGAGAAGATCGCAGCCTCAAAACCGCTTTGCCGGATCGAGTGCATGATCGAATCAACGCTGCCTGTAGTCAGCATGAACGAATCCGTGACGATGAGTGGACGAGTTGCGCCCAGTTCCCTCAGCAGGGTGCCGACTTGACTTACGGCACCTCTTCCAACCTTCATGACTCGGGGAAGAGCGATGTTTGCGACCATGGAACACCTTCGTTTTCCGACCGCCCTCGCACCTGTGCGTCGAAGGCGGTTCCGTGTAAATATCCGTTTCAAGTTTCAGTGCGTTCATAGTCCGAATCAATGCCCAAATGTGCCACCGGCTGTGCATAATTGCACGATAAGCTAATGGGATGATTTCCGCGGATGATCTACGTTTCTTTCTTGAGGTTGCACGGACCGGGAAACTGGTAGCCGCCGCTCGAGGCCTCGGGGTGGACCACACCACCGTGGGACGGCGAATTTCCCACCTTGAGCGAGCGGCTGCTTCCCGGCTTTTCGTACGGTCGACCGGCGGCTGGACGCTCACGGACGCCGGTCAGCGGCTGGCTATACACGCCGAGGCAGTCGAGTCGTCGCTCTTGGCGGCGGCAGAAGAGCTGGGATCTGAGCCGGGCCGTTTGTCGGGAACGGTCCGCATCGCAACCCCGGATGGATTCGGAGCCTTCGTACTGAGTCCCGGGCTTGGAGGCCTAAGAAGCAAACATCCGGATCTTGCCATCGAGATCGTGACGGCGACCCGTTTGAACCTGCTTGCCACGAAGGAGTTCGACGTCGGGATTTCATTGGCCGAGCCCACTATTCGCGGTGTCTCGGCCACAGCCCTGGCAACCTACCCGCTTGGCCTGTATGCCGCACCACAGTACTTGGAATCCAATGCGACCATTGCAGTCGTGGATGACCTGCAAGACCATTCGGTCATCGGCTACGTCGATTCACTTCTGGATATTCCTGACTTGCGCTTCCTGGACACGGCGCTGCCTGGAGTCCGCCCCGCTATACAGACAAACAACATCACGGGGCAGTGGATGGCCACTGTTGCTGGCCTTGGAGTGGCAGTTCTTCCGTTGTTCATTGGCGAATCCGATCGACGCCTCGTGCGGATTCTTGCGGATACGGTTCACATCCGCAGGAAGTACTGGCTCGCGGTTCCGCGCGAACTCCAGCGTCTGGCGCGAACGAAGGCCGTCCAGAACGCGCTCTTCGACCTCGCGGCCTCCCACCCCTACCTGGAGCCGATACGGTAGGCCGGCCAATACGGCACCCACACCCAAGGAATCGAGTCCCGCTCTGCTTCGATCAGGTGCATGCCGCATCCCTTGAGCCACCCTCGTCGCCCCAGATTTCATATCCTTCTGATCTGTCGACCATTGTTCGGGTGGAGGGACCATCGGCAGCTAGCCAAAGGATGGAGCCGTCCGCCGTAACGTCTTCCACCAATCCAGTGCGTGGTGGAATGTTGCGATGGCGCACTTCCACGACCTGCCCCTTGGCAAGGCCCCAGTCATGTCGAAGTCGGAGATCGCTTCCAATGCCTGCGGCGCGTGCGACGCCGGCGAAGTAGTAATCATTCATAGGTTTCCAACGTTAGGAGCCAGGATGGCCTGGCTGGGTTCTTTTGCACGCCGTATCCGTCCTCGGGTGCGACGAGGGGTGGACGGAGGCCTTGCGCAAGCGAGCTCCTACCGATCATTCCGATCTGGCGCCTGAAAACCAGATATGGCGACCCGCATAGATGGTGCTGAATAGGCTGCCGCTTGGAAGCATCGTTGACGGAGTTCGTTGCGCAGGCTCTCCGATCTGGTTCCGGGCGCCGATACGTGACAACCTGGGCCTGGCAGTCTCAGTCCAGTGCAGAGGTGATGACTCATCACGACGGCGGCGCCATAGAATCTTCGTGCCCATGGGCCCCCTTTCCTTATCCCGCGCTCAGGGCGCTTCTTCTCCGCCTTTTGGTGCGGGTTCTCGAAGCACAAGAAGACTTCCCGCGAAGGCGGGAACATCGGAGTAGAAACTGTGTAGGTCGTCCACTGAATTGAGAGTCTCTCCAGTAAAGGCATCCGATACGTCGGCGCCGGGGGTCAGAAGTGTCGAGTTGACCGTTCCGGAAATGTCTTCGCCGGTGAAGTTCAGAACAGTGACCGCGATGGAGTCTGAGGGAAGCCGGTGAACCATGACGAGCATCCCTGGGTGCGAAACGTCAGGGACGTCGATGAGTTCGCCTTTTGCAAGCTGGAGCTCTTCGCGTTTAGCGAGGATGACGGACAGCTTTCGAGCAAAAGACGTCTCGTCCTTCAGCTGCTCAGGAAGCGTTGCATACAAGCTCCTCCCCTTGGGGAGACCGGATGACGACTCGGCAACACCGGGGTTGACCCCCATCAGGTCGTGCGCACCGCGGTTGATCCACCTGGTATCGCCCGTAGACACTAATTGAGCCACTTTGTCGACATCCACGGAAACAACCCCTAAGAGATCCCAGCCTGAGAGAGCAAAAACCCCAGGCTGCAACGCGTTGTACATCGATAAAAGCAAGTGCACGTCGCGGACCTGATCCACCTGCTCGGTGGTCATGGTTTCGAGGTCCCGTATGCCCAGTGCGGCCGTGATGACGCTCGCGGTGGTGCAAGCGATGCCGTTCGTGGTGAACAGCAGGTTGTACGGCGCGGCCTCTCCCGTGAGGCCGTCCCGGAGATCATTCTGGATCCGCTCAGCGACGCCGGCCCCGGTCAGGTTCTGGCCGAAGAGATTGAAGGTCTCATCCTTATGCCGGGTAGTGAAATGGACGAGTTCGTATGTCAGTTCGTCGTGGTTCTGCAGCCCATGGACCAAGGAGGCCTGATCGACGCCGGCCTCCATTGCCAACCGGAGTGTGAGGCGAAGGAACTCTGTATTTCCGGTAACAAGTGCATGGTGGTAGGCAGGTCTGGTCACGAAGTCGTAGGAGAGATCGGGTCCGTTTACGGAGGTTTCCTTTATGTCGTCGATGGTGAGGTTGAGCTCCTGGAACGTGAAGCCACCGACCTTTCGCACCATGCTCGCGATGAGCTGGTTCGCGGCCTGGGACAGGGGATGCCCCTCTGACCAACCGGGGAGTTCCTCCGCGCTCTTCTCGACGCCGAGAAATCCGTTCGCGTCCAGCCTTAAGGCGCCCGTTCCAAGATCCACCAGCGAGTGGAGCGCGTCGCCGATGACAAGTCGCATGCCTGCAAAAGTCGGGTCCAACCAGTTGATGGACGGCTGTCCGGCTTTGAAATAATGCAAGTAGACCCACCGGCGCATCGTGCCATCCGTGCCGGACACCGCCCGCGTGGCGCTCCAGTTCGTCTCTTTGACGTCGGGCTCATAAAAGATCACGCGCTGCAGTTGGCCAATAATATAGCCTGCCTCTTGAAGTGCCTTCTCGGCGTCGATGCTGATGTTGACCGAGTCCTTGCCTTCGGGGACATCCGGAAGCAGATGCCAGTCAGACTCCGGGATATGGATCATGTGGTAGATCCCGGGATAGTCTTTGTAATTCATTTCCGCCAGACGAAAGTCCGGGCCCTTGCCCGTATGCCCGGGAACGATGTCGTCAACGATCGTTGCGCCATGATCGGTGGCGGCCCTACACATTGCTCGGAATTCTTCTTCGGTCCCGAAAGACGGATCGATGGCCATGCTGATTCGATCGAAGTGTCCGTCCACGCTGGCCGTGTAGTCCCAGCCGGTGATTCCTCCGGCGCGCTTCACGGGTCCCGTATGCAGAGCATGTATGCCGATTTCCTGAAACGCATCCCAAAGGGTGGGTTGCGCCAGCGCCCCCAAGAACGATTGCCCTGGAGCTGTAATAAAGGACAAGGGATACGCGGTGAACCATACCGACGCCCTGTCCAGGGCTGAGCGGGGACTTGGATGTGCGAACGGTTTTTGCCACATGCTCGCCTGGCCGGACAGCTGCCTTGACATGGCATCGGCATCGCCGAGCATGGATTGGTTTCTCAGCCACTCAACATAGACGGCGTTCCGCCCGTCCGGGTCAAACGGCGGTCGCCCCTCATCCAGTGTTTGGCGACGGCGGGCCTTGGGACGGAGCTGACGGGGGCGGGCAGGATAGAACTGCTCGTCGTAGGTAATCTCAGACAAGGCTGCCGTCACGGCCTGGTCGTCGCTCGGTTCTTCCGCTGATTCACGGTTCATGGATTCCGGAGTGTTCATTTGCAGGTAACCTCGTCCCTTCCAGACTTTGCTGTGGCCGTTAGCCTAGGCGAAGGTGTCCGCACTAGACCATGGTTCGGTCCCACGCTGTGGAGCTTGCGCCGGGGATCCGCGCCCTCGCCATTGGTGGACATTGATGAGTCGCTTCCGCGACCCGGTCGGTGGAGCGCCTGCGGTTCGCGCTCCACCCTAGGTATCGCTAGGAAGCCCAGGCCGGCCGTTCTCCTGCAAGGCGAGAGGCCCTGATGTCGCCGGAGCGCGCATGGCCTTCGAAGTTCTCCGCCCGGGCCGCCCTACCGAGTAGTTCGCCAAGTTCGGCACTGGCGGCAACCGAGGTTATCTCCTGGTAGGTTACGGTCTTGATGTATTTCCCTACCCAGAGTCCGCCGGTGTATCGGGCGGCATGGCGGGTCGGAAGAACGTGGTTGGTGCCGATGACCTTGTCGCCGAAGGAAACACAGGTATTTTCCCCCAGGAACAGCGCTCCATAGTTGATCATGCTGTCCAGTGCTTCGCGGGGGTTGGCCGTCAGGATCTGGACATGCTCGCTGGCAAACTCGTCAGCGACGGCGTATGCCTCTTTGAGGTCGTCGACCAGAATCACCTGGCCGTGATCGCGCCAAGCCACTTCTGCGACTGCGCGGGTCGACAAGCCAGCCAGTTGACGGTCGATTTCCTCGAGCACCTGCTGTCCGACCTCTTTCGAGGTCGTCACAAGAATCGCAGGAGAGTCCGGACCGTGTTCGGCCTGGCTGAGCAAGTCAACAGCGATCAGGAAAGGATCGGCCGTTTCGTCGGCGACGATGAGAACCTCGGTGGGTCCTGCGAAGAGATCGATGCCAACTTCACCGAACAACTGCCGCTTGGCCTCAGCGACGTATGCATTGCCGGGGCCGGCAAGGAAGTCCACGGGCCCAATTGTCTCGGTGCCCACGGCCAGGGCTGCGACTGCCTGGACTCCGCCGAGCAAGTAGATTTCGTCTGCTCCAGCCAAGTGCATGGCCGCAATCGAGGCGTCGGGGATTACTCCGCCAGCCGCTGGCGTAGCGGCGGCCACCCTGCGGACGCCGGCAACCTTTGCAGTCACGATGGTCATATGGGCTGAGGCCAGAAGCGGGTAACGACCACCGGGAACGTAGGCACCTACGGCGTCGATCGGGATGTTCTTCTGGCCGAGAATGATGCCGGGTTCGACCTCGGCTTCGAACTCTGTCAGCGACTTGAGCTGCAGCCGGGCGAACCTTTCGACGTTGCGCTGGACAGTCTTGATGTCTTCAACCGTCTGCTCCGGGAGCCGGTCGATAGCCGCATCAATCTCTTCCTGGGAGAGGAGAAACGATGTGGGAGACCACTTGTCAAACTTCTCGGAGTAGGACCGAACGGCTTCGTCGCCGCGTTCGCGAATGTCCGAGATGACGGTTTCGACCGTTTGCCTCACGCCCGAAGACGAGGTGGGGTCCGAGATGGTGACGTCAGCATTCTTGAGGGAAGTGCGCAATGGTTTTCTCTTTCGTTGCTGGAGCCAGAGCGCAAGTAGTGCGTGTGCTCCTCGTTACTTGGAAACCACTCAAGCATAGTATTAAGCTTTGATAAACAGCAGAGTGGGAAGCATTTCCTTATCCTTCGAGATCCAACCGTAGCATCTTGCTAAAGTAAATGCTAGCCTTTCTCCATAATTCAGAAGGTTTACTTATGAATGCACAGCGCGTCCGCACCAGGCCTGGATGTTCAGTCCTGAACTCGTGACGCCCCAGTAACAGCCAGTCTCGGAGTTAGGTGATGGATCAGGAACAGCGAACGCGCGTAGAGACAGACCTGTTGGGTGTCCGTGAGGTCCCGGCTGAGGCCTATTGGGGAATCCACACGCTCAGGGCAATGGAGAACTTCCGGCTGGGCGGGGAAACGGTGGGTAGCGCGCCCGGCCTCGTCAGCGCAATCGCAGCGGTCAAGGAATCGGCGGCAAGAGCCAATATGGAACTCGGATTGCTGGACCCGAACTTAGGCGCCGCCATCGTTGCCGCTTGCCAGGACTTGCGATCGGGAAAGTTCGACGACCAGTTTCCGATTCCTTTGATCCAGGGAGGCGCTGGAACCTCAACAAACATGAACGCCAATGAGGTCATCGCCAATCGCGCGCTGGACCACCTCAATGAACCAAGAGGCTCGTACGGTCTCGTCAGTCCCAACGAACACGTCAATATGGGCCAGTCGACGAACGACGTCTATCCAACCGCCTTGAAACTTGCCACTATCCACGGCTGCCATGCCCTCGTCGGCGCACTCGAAAAGTTTCAGACCGCGTGTGAACGAAAGGCGCGGGAGTTTGACCACATTCTGAAGATGGGGCGAACCCAATTGCAGGACGCGGTACCCATGACATTGGGCCAGGAATTCAGAAGCTATGCCGTCACCATCAGGGAGGACGTGGCGCGGCTGACTGAGGCCGTGGTGCATCTGCACGAAATCAACCTCGGGGCGACGGCGATCGGTACCGGATTGAACGCGCATCCCCGCTACGCGTCGATAGTTAGAGAGAAGCTTGAGGCAGTCACGGGATTGCCCGTGACAATCAGCCCCGACCTGGTAGAAGCCACTCAGGACTGCGGCGTCTTCGTTCTGGTTTCCGCCGCAGTGAAAAGGGCAGCCGTCAAGTTGTCCAAGATCAGCAACGACCTTCGCCTCCTGTCTTCCGGACCTCGCGCCGGGTTCGGCGAGATCAACCTTCCTGCCCGACAAGCCGGTTCCAGCATCATGCCCGGGAAAGTGAACCCGGTCATCCCTGAACTGGTGAACCAGGTCGCATTTGAGATCATGGGCGCCGACGTAACAATATCCCTCGCTGCGGAAGCAGGACCGCTGCAACTGAACGCCTTCGAGCCGATCATAGCCTCGAGCCTGTTTCGAAGCATTAACCACCTCCGGATAGCGGCAAACACGCTCGCGGACGCTTGCATCGACGGAATCACTGCCAACGAACAAACACTCCACGACCATGTCGCTCGGAGTGTCGGCGTCGTTACGGCTCTGAGCCCCTATTTGGGGTACCACATGTCCGGCGAGATTGCCGCGGAAGCACTGCGCACCGGCAAGGCCGTTGTTGATCTTGTGTTGGACAGGGCACTCCTCGACCCGGAGCTCCTGGGCCGGCTGCTTCACCCACAGGCAATCGCCGGCGGTGGCATCTTCCCGGGAGAGCAGTAGAGCATCATCTACCCGTGAGCTATAGGATTGACTTATGACCTTGGCCCAACTTGAAGCATTTGTGGCAGCAGCCAGCGGACAGACTTTCACGGCTGCCGCTGCCGAATTGGGCATGAGCCAGCCGGCAGTGTCGGACCTCATCCGCCGGCTGGAAACAGAGTTTGGCGTGCCACTGTTCAACCGCAGTGGCCGGGCTCTCGTACTCACGGCGGCCGGTGAGCAGCTGTTGCCCTACGCGGAGCAGACCATTTTCTCCGCCAAGCAGGGCACCGAAGCAGTAAACGCCCTACTTTCCCTGGGCGATGGTACCGCAACGTTCGGGCTCCTGCGAAATGCAGAGTTCTACATCCGTCAGGATCTGGCCAAGCGCTTTCGCGAGAAACACCCGAATGTGCGTATCCGCCTCGTGGGTCAGAATAGCGCCGAAACAGTCAGCGATGTCGTTTCGGGACATCTTGAAGCGGGCCTGGTCACTTTGCCGATTGATGACGATCGCCTCGACGTACTTCCCCTGGCCCGGGATGAGGTGGTCTACGTCAGTGCCGTTCCGGAGCGGGTCCAGACACCCCCGGATATCGCCGCGATCTGCAGCGCTCCCCTGATCCTCTACGACGCTCACTACGCTCAGACAGATCCCGCCCGAAAGCAACTCTCTTCCCGGGCTCGACTGCGTGGTTTGTCCCTTAATGCTGGCATTGAAGTCGAGTATCTGTCAGCTGCGCTGTCGCTGGCTGCGGACGGATTCGGCGACACGATAGCCTGCAGGGCTTCGCTTGAGTCCGAGGTCTTCCCGCGTGGGCTTCAGGCTGTCTCCTTGGCTGAGCCAATGTTTGACACTCTGGCCCTCATCAAGAGACGCGGGCAGCTTCTCTCTCCGCCGACCAAGGAGATGGCCCGTTTGGCACATTCAGCGCTTATTGACCACCAGACCTCCGACCATGGCACGGCCGAAATACTCGATGGCGCGCGCGACATTGAAGCGTTTCTGACCGAAAGTCACTGACGACAAAAGTCCTTCGAGTCCAGGTCCATACTTCTCCGCCGCCGATATCGTCACTTTCAGAAATAGGAGTGGCCGGCATCTACTCGATGCCGGCCACTCCTATTGAGACAAGCCAAGTCCTGCAGGAACATAGGGTGGTCCTGGTACGCCCAGCCGACCTCCGCGAGAAATGCGGGGAACCCTTACTGGCCCGCCAATGATCCCGCGACACCTCCGACGCTGAAGAACTTGTTCAGTGTCGCGAAGATGATCGTGGGTGGGAGCAGCATGATGACGGCAACCGCCATAACGGATCCCCAGTCGGTCGAGTGCTGCTGAAAGAAGGTCTGGACGCCGATCGGGAGCGTGAAGGTTCCTGCTGAGCGTAGGAAGATCGATGCGACAAGGTAGTCGTTCCAGGCCATCAGGAAGGTGAAGATGGCTGTCGAGAGGACACCTGGCAGCGAGTTCCGGAGCACGATGTGAAGGAATCCTTTGAACACCGATGCTCCATCGATCCATGCAGCCTCTTCGAGGCTCCCGGGGATCCCGTCCATATAGGAGGCCATCATCCACGTCGCGACGGACATGGAACTTGCGACATACAGAATGGTGATCCCGACGAGATTGTCAGCCAGCCCGATGTGGGAGAAGAGGATGAACAACGGAATCACGGACGTGATCACAGGCAGGGCCTGTACGACGAAGAGCAGGAGGGAATAGCCTCCGACGAGCCGGCCCCTCCCTCGCGATAGAACATAGCCGGCCGGTGCCGCGACTGCTACCGACACCACGACAGTCGCCAATGCAACCTGGAGACTGTTGACCAGCCAGGCGACCGTGCCGCTGCTGCTCAGCACGTTGGCGAAGTTTTCCAGGGTTAGGGAGCCCGTCCCATTGTTCGCCCGGAGGGAGAGGCCAACGGTTCCCGCAATGGGGATGAGGGCGAATGCTGCTAGTGCGACAAGGATCGCAAAGCGCAGCCATTGCCCGCGACTTCCTGCTTCGATGGACCGCCGTGGTGTTGCGATCTTGGTTCTGAGTGTTGCAGTGGTCATTGTGAGGTCGACTTTCGGATCTGTCGGAAGAGCAGCACGGCCACAATGGCCAATGCAAGGGTCATGAGGAAGGCGATGGCAACGCCCGGGCCTGTCTGGAAGTTCTGGAATACGGTCTTGTAGGCCAGGACAACCAGGGTGTTCGTCGCGCCGACCGGGCCACCATGGGTGAGGAGATACACGGTCGGGAAGTCGTTGACGCAGAAGATCGCCATCAAGACCCAGGAGATGTACGTGGGCTTCGCGATGATAGGCAGTGTCATGTAACGGAACTGTTGCCAGGCGCCGGCGCCGTCGATCTTGGCGGCCTCGTAAATACTTTCATCTACGGAGCTCAGAGCCGCGCTCATCATGAGCATCATGAACGGAAAGTTGACCCAGATCTCGAACAGACAGACCGTGATCTGGGCGCCAAGCGGATCGGAGAGGAAGATGGCGTCCCCGAAGCCCAGCGCGTGGAAGATCGTCGGGACAGGGCTGGAACTCGTTCCTATGAGCCAGTTCCAGGACATGGCCGAGACGACAATCGGCACAACCCACGGAAGCAGGAGAATTGTCTTGAGGAGCCCTTTGGCTGGAATCCGGGTACGGAGCAGGAGTGCGATTGCGATCCCGATGATCCAGCTTCCGAAGACGCCTGCGACCGCGAAGACAGCGGTAAATCCCGCTGCTCGCCAGAAGGCAGGATCGGCCAGGACTTTTGCGAAGTTGTCAACCCCGACAAACTCCCCTGGTGAGATCAGGCTCCCGTTATGCAGGGCCTGAAAGGCAGCGTAGGCGATCGGGTACGCGTTCGTGAGGATGAGTATGACGACTGACGGCAAGATCAGGAAGAGCTTGGTTGCAGGCGCGCGGCCGGGACTGCTCCTTCGGCGGCGGTTCAGCGGTTCGTGGGTCGGCGTCCTCACCGTCAAAGGTAGTTCAGTGCGGCGAACGGAGGTGCTCATGGTGTGTGACGGCTTTCGCTATTGCTTCGCTAGGAGATGGCGGCCTTGATGTCGCTCTCAAGCTTGGTCAGGATGGTCTTGGACGGGGTTTTTCCGGCGAGGACGGTCTGGCAGAAGTCCGTCATGGCCTGGCCGCCGTCAATGGTTGCGAGCTTGGCGGTAAGGGCGCTCGATTGAGCCGCGGTCGTCTTGCAAATCGGCTGCCATTTCTCGACGACGGCCGTGTTCTGTGCGTTTGCTTTGAATTCTGGGATCTCGGTGATGGACTTCAGGGCGGGCAGTCCCTGCATGACGCCTTTCTGCCAGAGGGTCTTCATGTTCTTGATGTAGTACGAGGTGAAGGCTTCAGACCCGGCCTGGGATGGTGTGTTCTTGTACATCATGATGTTGTTCACGTAGTACAGTCCCCCGACCTCGCCGCGGTGGGACTTGAGGGGGTCCGTAACGAGGACGTCCTTCTCGTCGCCGACGACGTTGTTGAATGCCGGGCTTTGGAACCCGAGGGCTACCTTTTTATTCGTCCAGAGAGTGGTGAGATCGTCGTCCTTCATGCTCACGGAGCCTGGATCGACGAGACCTTGCTTGACCAGCTCGGTGAGGAAATCAACTGCCTCCGCATTGCGGTCATTGACGATGTCGAGGTCGCCATTGGAGTTGAAGAGGCCACCGCCGTTGTTGATCATCAGGCTCAGCACTGCCATGGGTCCGTAGTTACCGCTGCCGCCGCTGATGCCGAAACCGACATAACCTTTGGCAGAAGCCTTCTTTGCCACGTCCAGCACGTCATCCCAGGACTGCGGCGGCGTTGCTCCGATCTGGTCCAGGATCGACTTGCGGTACCACAAGACTTGGACGTCGAGGTTCCACGGGATTCCGACGTAACCGTCGGAGGTCTTCATGGCATCAAGTGTGTGTGGGAGAAAGTCGTCGTAGGTGCCGTCCTTCTTAAAGGAATCGATGAGGTTGTCGGCGTAGGCGATGGCACCCTGCTTCGCGAACTGGAAGGCCTGGAATCCACCGCCCGTTGAGACGGCAGGGCCTGTGTTGGAAGCGATTGCGGAGGAAAACGTCTGGTTGAATCCATCCCAGTTGACCTGCTGATAGGACGCTCCAGGCAACCCATCGCCAGGCTTGTAGGCCTGGGTTAGACCTTGGGCCGCGCCCAAGTAGTCCTGATTGCCCCACGGCATATCCCAGAACTTGATAGTGCCACCGCCACCCGCCGAAGCGTTTCCGGCACCGCCGGCGGCGCACGCGCTGATGGAAGCGGTGAGGCTAACAGCCCCCGTGAGGGCGAGGAAACCGCGACGAGACATGGCGGTGGGGGGAAGTATATTCTTCATGGCTTCTTCCTTTTTGCTGGTTGAGGGGGGCGGGATTGGTCATCTTTGTCCTTGGTTTTCCCGCCTCGCGTGGACATCTGGGTCCGGCTTCGACGACCGCCGGATGCGCGGATCCGGCGGCCGGATCAGGGACCGATCTCTGTTAGGTGCGCACTTTTGAGATCAGCTCGCTGAGGTAGCTGTAGCTCTTTACCGCTGCATCGAGCGAACCGCACTCGACTGAGAGGACCACATCGTGGTCAGCATCCGCGAGGGTGCGGACGATCCGTTCCCAGTCAATGACCCCTTCCCCGCAGGCGCAGCCAAGCATCCCGCGGACCTTGCCGCGGTATCTCTTGGCATCCTCGACTGAGATGTCTTTGGCGTGCATGTGCGTGACGTTTGACACGATGTCTTCCAGCCAAGCATGGGGATCATTTTCACTCAGGTAGCTGTTCCCGGTATCCAGATTGATCGTTAGGACTGGCGAGTCGATCAGCTTCATCAGGCGGTCCAACCCGGCCGGTGTGGCCGTGTAAGGACCATGGGTTTCGATCGCAATTGCGATCCCGCGAGGTTCGGCGACGAGGGCTGCCTCCTGCAGGGTGTACTTCATCAATGTGAAGTTCTCCTCCTCTGTGGTCCACGTCGGCAAGGGCCCGTCGTCGACCATGATCATCGGCGCCCCGCACTCCGCTGCGTACCGGATGGACTGTTTGAGGTAGTCCACGGCGATGTCGGGTTTGGCCAGGGGGGCATGACTTGAGAGCGATGAAATCTGAAGGCCCCGGCTCTCAGCTGCTTGCTTGAGTTTGAGCGGGTCGTCCAGCATCGAGCGGCTGTGGAAATAGCCGGCCTCGCTGAGCAACTCCCGGCCCCAGTGGACCATCGGTTCGACATAGCGGTAGCCAATTTCTGCTGCACGGTCCATCGCCCAGTCAAATGAGCCGTTTTCGTATCGTGCAAATTCGAGGTTGAGTCCGAGCTTGATGTCACCCATGATGTTTCTCCTGGTTAGAACCCGCGCTGAGCGACGTATTCATCACGGGTGTCACCGTGGTAAGCCGGAACGGTGATGTCCCACCAACCGGTCGGATGCATCTCAGTCCACGGCAGCTCGGTGGCGCTCATGGCCTCAATGACGACCGGCCCGTCGGTGGCGAAGGCACGTTCTATCGCCGGCGCGAGCTTTGCGGGGTCTTCGATCCGCTCGGCGGTGCAGCCCAGGGAACGTGCGAACTCGGCAATGTTGGCAAAGTAGGGCTTCCCGTCAGGAGTGCTCCAATTCGTGACCAAGCGGCGCTCAGCGCCGAACAGGCTGATCTGAAGATCCTTGATGGCTTCCCAGCCACCGTTGTTCAGAACGACGACGACCAACGGTGTGCCGAGCATCACCGCGGTGGACAGCTCGGTGCCTGTCTGGAGGAAGCTGCCGTCCCCGACCATCGCCAGGACCGGTGTCCCGGGAACTGCGATTTGCGCGCCGATGGCAGCCGGGAGGCCGAAGCCGATTCCTGACATGCCGCCGGCCACGATGTTCGTCTTAGGCCCGTAGATGGGGAATTCATTGAATGCCTGGTTGGCCGGATTGCTGGAGTCGGTAACCAGAATGCCGTCCCGGGGCAGTGCCTTGCGGATTTCGACCATTGCCCGTGAATTGGTCATGGGGAGGTAGTCGGTTTCACGCATCGGCCGCAGGTGTTCTTCCCACTTGGCCTTGAGGTCCTGGAGCTCGGCGAAGTACTCGGTGCCGTGGTAGTCGTGTCCGTCGCCCAGTCCATCTCGGATGGCGGCCAGGGAAGTCTTGGCGTCGCCAACGATTCCGACCTCAACCGGGTAGTTCCGGCCGATTTCGAATCCGTCAATGTCAATCTGGACGAGCTTGGTGATGGACGGAATGTTAAAGGTGACGCCTTCCTTGTAGGAGGACGTGATGCGGTCACTGAAACGGCAACCGACGGCGAGAATTACATCGGCCGTGCGGGTGACACCGTTTCCCGGGATGGAGCCCATGTCGCCGCATGGCCAAGCGTAAAGTTCGTGATCCGCAGGGAAGGAGCCTTTGCCCATGAATGAGTGGGTGACCGGAGCGCCGAGTCGTTCAGCGATGGCACGAAGTTCCTCGCTTGCCGCGGCAGCAATGACACCGCCACCGGCGAGGATGACGGGCCGTTTGGCAGACTTGAGGAGTGCCACGGCGGCGGCGATTGCCGTGGCGTCACCGGTTGCGCGGGTCTGGGCGCGGCGGGAACCTGGTATGCGCTTGTAGTCGCCGTATTCGGCCTGCAGGTCCTGCGGGACGTCCACCAGCACGGGACCGCGCCGCCCTTCGTACATCGTGTTGAAGGCTTGGTCCATGACCATCGGGATCTGCTCAAGGCGGCTGGGCTGCCACCAACGCTTGACGACCGGCTCGGCCATGCGCGGGAAATTGTTCCCGTGCGGCCTGTCGATTTCCTGAAGGACTCCGCGGTTTTCCATGTAGGTGTGGACGGCGCCGGTGATCAGGATGAAGGGCTGCGAGTCCGCGAAGGCGGTGACCAGGCCGGTCAAGGTGTTCGTTGCCCCGGGTCCGATCGAGGTGCAGACTGCGGCGATCTTGCCAGAAGCGCGGTAGTACCCGTCAGCCATGTGGGCGGCGCCTTGTTCGTGCATGGCGGGGATCACTTCGATCTCGTCTGCACGGTCAACGAAGGCGTCCAAAAGTGCCGTGTTGCCGTGTCCGGGGACGGCGAAGACACGCTCGACGCCTTCTCGGATGAGGCAGTCGACAATCATCTGTCCACCGGTCAGCTGCTGATCAGTCATTTGTTCTTACTTCCTGTAAATACGGGGGTTAGCGGTAGGAATTCGGGGTCGCGCGTCTCGGAGTGGCGCAGGGCTGCGCCGGGCACGATATGTTCCGCGACACGGAAGGCATTTGCGGCAATGGTCAATGCCGGGTTCATCACTGGAAGCGAGGGAAAGAAGGACGAGTCGACGACGAAGAGGTTCTTGACATCATGGGTCCGGCAGTTGGGGTCGAGCACGGACGACCGCGGGTCATCGCCGGCCCGGATCGTTCCGGCCTGGTGGGAGTTCACTGCAATACCAGTGGTTTCACTGAAGGTCAGTGGATAGCCCATCTTATGGAGAATGAGTTTCATCTCCTTGACGAGGTGTTGGTGTGCCCGAACGTTGTTGGGCTTCCAACTGATCTGGATGCCTTCGTCGTTCCTTAGGGTCACCCTGTTTTCCGGATCCGGAAGATCTTCTGTGAAGAGCCACCAATCCATGCTGTGGCCGGCCGCAATTTCAAGGGCCCATTTTGGAATGAGCGGCTTCTGACCGACCAGCATGGCGCCCTGGAGCTTGCCGATCAATTGGACGTGACCGAGCGGGTACGGAAAATCCGCGTTGCCCTTCAGGTAATAGTCATTGAAGTAGAGCGTCTTTTGGAACTCAACTTTGTTCCTCCTGGGGTGCAAGGCGATCATGATGCTGTTGTTGTGCACCATGTAGTTCCTGCCGACCATTCCCGAAGAGTTGGCGAGGCCGGTGGAGTGTTTGTCCGTGGCGGACCGGAGCAACAGCGCCGCGGAGTTGACGGCGCCGCAAGAAACGACGACCTTTCCGGCCTCGACGACGACGGTCTTTCCGTTGTGGACGATCTGTACGCCCGTAGCGGTCTGGCCGGATTCGTCGGTGAGCACCTTCTCGGCATACGCCTCGGTCAGCAGTTCCACGTTGCCCGTTTGAAGAGCCGGTCGTACACACGCGACGTCGGCATCCATTTTGGCGAGGACGCGACATGGGAAACCGTCGCAAGTGCGGCAGCGGATGCAGGCCCCGCCCTGGCGCCAGTCGATTCCCAACGGGATACTGGACGGAGTCAGTCCCTGTTTGCTCAGCCCATCCGCAACTGCCTGCACCTCAGGTTCGTGCCCGATCGCAGGGTAAGGAAAGGGCTCGTCGCGTGGCAACGTGGGGTCATCGTGTTGGTCTCCATGGACCTTGTACACCCTCTCTGCCCGGGAGTAGTAGGGTGCGAGGTCGTCATACGTGAACGGCCAAGCCGGTGAAGTACCGTCCTCGTGTTCGCTCGCGACAAAATCCTCGCGTCGAAACCTCACCAAGGATGACCCGTAAAATTTCGTGTTGCCACCGACGTAGTAGTACGTGCCAGGGCTGAAAGCTTCTCCCGCGTCGGAGTACCACTTTTCAGCATTTTTATACCGGCCGTGCTCAAACACGGCGTCCGGGTCCCAGTTCTGCTTCTCCTGCGGAACGAACCCTCCGCGCTCGATGAGCAATACGCTGACACCAGCGTCCTTCAATGCGTAGGCCAGCGTACCGCCGCCCATGCCGCTTCCGACGATTACGACGTCGTAGCTGGACTTTGCAGGGCCATCGATCTGCAAAGAAGTCTCAACAGTCATTTTGGAATTTACCTCTCGGTTCTGGCCATTGCTAGGCCGGGTGCGTGAGTCTGGACCTGCCAGCGGACTACGAAGTTATGGAGTAGGTCACCACTGAGAGTCACATCACCTATAAGTAAGAGTACACGGATTGTGGATTTACTCAAGCATGAAGTTTGGTTAGAGTCTCCCGGTAGGCGATTTTCTGCAAGTTGGGACGCTCCTCACGTGGCCTTGCTCACATTCTGTTCCATTAGTGTACGATCGTACGCATTAGAAATCTAGTGCACGATCGTACACATAGGAAACAATGTACGAGCGTACACATTGGGAGCGTGCAGAGTTGATGGATATACAGGATCCGCCGGACCGTTTTCCCGCTGATGTAGAGCGGTCCGCCCGTTCGGATGCCACCTTCCGAATCCGACGTTTTGATCCGGATCGTCGGAATCGGATTATTGACGCAGTGCTCGCGGTCATTGCCGACAGCGGTGTCGCCGGCACTAGTTTCCGGAAGATCGCTACCCGGGCTGATGTTCCCCTGGGCTCAATGACCTACCACTTCAGCGGCATGCACGAGCTCTTGGAAACAGGGTTCGAGCGCTTTGTAAGCCAGTCCCTCGCCCGGCTCGAGGACCGGCTACAACCAGCACGAGATCATCATGACGCAGGCAAAGTCATCTTGGCCATGATTCAAGAAGATGCCACCGCTGATCCCCCACGATACATGGCCCTGTCTCGCGAATTTCAGGCTTTGGTCATTCGTGAGCCTGCCTTGCGCAACATCGCGAATAAGTGGGTAGAAGGTAGCGCCAAAATCCTGAAACGGTACTTCGACCCAATAACGGCGGAGATTCTGGAGATTCTCATGGACGGCCTGACTCTTCGTAGGGGCGTTGCCCCAAATGACGGAGAACCGCTTGCAGCCGACCCGGTAGCAAGAGTCATCGCTGGCTCGTGGTCCTTGGACCCATCGCGTAATCCCTAGGTGCGCGGTGGCCGCAGCTTGGCTTGCCTTTCAACGCCGCGTCGCCGACTAGCCGCCAGAAGTGCGCAATCGACGGGCAGGCATGGACACTGCCGGATGAAGCTCGTCGGAAAAGGTGATCGAAGCGTCAACCGGCGAAGGCGCTACCGGATGCAACGGCGCTTCCCTGAGTAGCTTGTCGACGGCGTTCGACACCAACTCGCGGTCGTCGTCGCGCGGTTCAAAGGCTCGATGGATTGAAAGTCCTTCGACGAGCGCGTCCAGTTGTCGAGCCACATCCGGGTCGAAGTACCTTTCAAAGGCACGGCGGCTGCGCATCATCCAATCGTGAGTGAGGTGCCGGAACTTCGCTTGACGGGCCGCCAGCGTGTAGAGCTCCAACGTGAGAACGAGAGCGTCCCGATCGCCATAGGTATCCTGCATGATCATCTCGACGACGGCCTCCTTGACCGCATCAATCGTCGAAGCCTCGTTCATTCGCCGCTCGAAGCGGTCGCTGATACGGGTGGCAAAACGCGTGAAAGCTTCGTGCAGAAGTTCGTCCATTCCCGCGAAATGATAGGTCATGGACCCCAACGGGACATCTGCAAGGGCAGCCACTTTCCGATGTGAAGTGCCAGCCACGCCCTCGGCAGCAATCAGGTCCAATGTCGCTTCAATGATTCGGTCACGCCGATCCGGATCAACCCGCCGTTTAGCCATTTTCCTTAGCTTTCAATGGACTTGATGACTTTAGCCGGTATCCCCACGGCTACGACATTGGGAGGCAGGTCGCGGCTGACGACTGCCCCGGCACCCACGACGGTGTTTTTGCCGATCGTTACGCCGGGAAGGACGATGACTCCCCCGCCGAGCCACACGTTGTCTTCGATGACAATCGGCTTAGCCGATTCCAGCTTGTCCCTTCGGGGTTGGGCCGCCACGGGGTGGGTCGGCGTCAGTAGTTGGACGTTCGGGCCGATTTGGCAATGGCTTCCAATTGAAATCGTGGCCACGTCAAGAGCAGTGAGGTTGAAGTTAATAAACGTGCCCTCACCGATGCTGATGTTGGATCCGTAGTCGACGAATATTGGTGGCCTTATATGGGCACCTTCGGCCAGGCATCCGATGAGCTCATGTATGAGCGGCTGAGCCGCATCAATGTCCTCAGCGTAGGCAGATGCATATGCCCCGGCCAGGCGGATAGCGCGCTGCTGTCGGGCGAGGATCTGTGGATCATCGGAGATGTAGAGATCGCCCGCGAGCATCCGTTCGTGGTTGCTCCGGGGGTCGTCTCGGAAATACTCGGCCGCCATGTGTACAACTGTACTAAAGAATGGCCACTCGGCGTGGCGGACGAGCTCGCGCGATGAGAAGCATGCCCTGGACTGGGACTACCGCAATGCCTCCGGCCCCCATCAGGTTCTGTTCGCCTCGAACATCTGGCTGAGCGCCTCGCGAGATGCAAACAGGTGGCCCCGGAGCCCGGCTTGCTGGGCAGCTCGGATATTTTCCTCTCTGTCGTCGATAAAGAGGGCTCGGTGGGGTTCAATCCCGAGCTCGCGGACACACCATGCGAAAGTTTCCCGTTCAGGCTTCGCATATCCGATCTGATAAGACAGTCCTCGGACTTCGAACAGGTCGAGCCACCGGTGCCTTCGCAGAAAGTATTCCCCGATCTCCCGCGGAATGTTGGAGAGCAACGCGAGACGTCGGGTCCTGGACAGGTCCTCCAACAGGGCGATCATCTGATCATCGACGACGGACCAGCTGGCGATGTCGTGGTCTATGAGTTGCCCAATCCGGTTCGGATCGAAACTCGCAGCCAATTGGCCAGAAACGGCGGTCCAGTACTGGGTGCCGGTGACCTCTCCGCGATCATACGGCGGACGTTGGTTCCAGTACGCCGCCCAAAAGTCTTCCTCCGGGACCCCTCCGGTGGCCAATAGTGCGTCCCTACCTTCTTGACTTTGATCTTTGGCGATCACACCGAAGAGATCGAAGATCAGTACATCGCTTGAATCCTGTACGGCCATAGCCTTTGCTTGCCTTTCAACTGGGAATCGATGGTTCGGTTGAGCAGGAGACATCTGATGCGGGCGGTTCACCCAAGAATGCGCTCACGTGACGGCCTGCAAGGCAGCGGGCTGAATGCCCCGGCAAGGGCACATCAATCAGGCGCCTTGCTCGCCAAATACATACTTTGTTTCAAAGAGTAGACCGTACGAGTTTCAAATGAAAGTCAGCTATGATCGTTCACTCCTCACTTTGACTCGGCGTCCAAGCCTCGGACGGTTCGCGCGCACTCCTGACAGCAGGGTTTGTGGACGATCGTACGCATCCAGAGGATTCATCGAGTAGCATCCATCTTTTGCTTGCCAACTATCAAAAGTTTCCCTTAGTCTTGAGTTGATCTTCATAAGTAAGTCTTTTGTACTTTCGGGGCCGTCCGTCTTCCAACGTCCCGTCAGAAGACCAGGCGTCAGCAGCATGGCCTACGCCCCTCCAAATCAAAGGAATCCGTCGCAATGAACTTTTCTGTCCAGCTTTACAACGTGCGCAGCGCTGTCGAAGACGACCTTCCCGGCACCATCCGGCGCCTTGCGCAGATCGGCTATGACCAGATTGAGCCCTATGACTTTGTTGCCCGCGCTGATGAGCTCGCCCGTGCCTTCGCCGACAACGGCATTTCTGCTCCAACGGGGCATGCGCCGCTGTTGAGCCAGGACCAGGATGAGATCTTCGCCGCCGCAAAAATGCTCGGCATAACCACCGTGATCGATCCGTACCTGCCTGCCGAGCACTGGCGGAACGCCGAGGACATCCAGGCAACGGCTGCCAAGCTCAACGAGGCGGCGAAGAAGGGTGCCGAATACGGCATCCGCGTCGGCTACCACAACCACCAATGGGAACTTGAGTCCATCATCGAGGGCCAGACGGCGCTGGAGTACTTCGAAGGCCTCCTTGACCCGGAACTGGTCCTGGAAGTCGACACCTACTGGGCAGCTGTTGGAGGCCAGGATCCCGTGGAATTGCTGAAACGGCTGGGCAGCAGGGTTGTGGCCATTCATATCAAGGACGGTCCCGTGAATATGGACCTCCTTGCCCAATTGCCCGCGGGACAGGGACAAATGGACATCTGGGGAGCCATCAATGCGGTCCCTGGTTTGGAGGTTGGCGTTGTGGAGTTCGATGATTACGCCGGAGACATCTTTGAAGCGATGGAAGCCTCATTGCGGTACCTCGAAGCTGGCGTGAACGCATGAGCGCGGCAACGCACCAGTCCACCCCGTCCGCCCGCCGGGGACCCGTTGGCGTCGCCGTCATCGGCGCGGGCAACATCAGCAAGGCCTACCTGGACAACCTGACGGTCTTCCCGGACCTGAAGGTCCACGTCATCGCGGACTTGTTCGAGGAAGCCGCGGAGGCACGGGCCAAGGAATACGGCATCCCCGAGTTCGGTTCGCCGGAGCTGGCGCTGAACCATCCCGACGTCGAGATCATCGTGAACCTGACCATCCCGGCAGCCCATGTCGAGGTGGCCACGGCTGCCGTGAACGCGGGCAAGCACGTCTGGACCGAGAA
>NZ_JBFTOG010000059.1:0-22409 GCF_056397865.1 Arthrobacter sp. 05L417 | reverse complement strand
ATCGCCGATTTCCTCCAGACCTTCGGCCCACTCTTCTACGTCCGCCACACAAATATCATCACTCACCACCAACGATTAACAGGCCCCAAGCGGAAAGTCCGATTAAACCGCCGACGCAGCCAAGACTAAACGCGACTGTAGTACTAGGGGAAGGTGCAAAGGTGGAGCGCAGGGCGGCCTCCAGCCGGTGTGGCAGCTAACCGCTGGGGTGGGGGAGTAGCCCGGGCCATTCAATAAGGGGAAAAGCATGGCAAAAAACAAGGAGGTCACTGACGCGTCTTTCGACGCCGACGTGCTGAAGTCAGCCAAGCCCGTCGTCGTCGAATTCTGGGCGGATTGGTCTGGACCTTGCACTAGGCTTTCCCCCGTCCTGGAACAGCTCGCGGTCGAATACGCCGACAAAATCGAGGTTGTAAAAATCAATGTCGATGAGAATCCCGAAACCGCGGGTGCCTTCGGCATCAGCTCAGTCCCGTCAGTGTCCTTGTTCAAGGACGGCAAAAGAAGAATCTCCGTAATCGGCGTCGGCGCGATGCGGTACTTCGAAATGGAATTCGCTGAGTACTTACGCTGACTCTTCTTCACCCCATGAGCGCCGTCCCCTACAGTGGGAGTTCAATGGGGAAGACGAGGTGCATGGTGCGAATCGGTGAAGCCGCCCAAGCGGCGGGTATGACGAGCAAGGCCTTGAGATTCTATGAAGAGCACGGGCTGCTGCCGGCTGCGAAGCGCACCGCCAACGGATATCGCGATTACACAGGCGAAGCCATCAACAGGCTCGACTTCATTCGTCGCGGGCGCGCCGCGGGACTGGCCCTTGCACAGATCCGCGAAATCCTGATTCTGCGCGACGCAGGCCGTGCGCCTTGCACCCATGTGCGCGACCTTCTGGCCGGCCAGCTGGCCGACCTCGACGCGCAGATCGCCGAACTCGTCGCACTGCGCACCACCGTCGCTGAATACCACGCCATCGCCGCAGCCGCGGACCCGGAAGCGTGCGACGCCGAACGGATCTGCAGCTACCTCTGAAATGGGGTCAGCCGCCTCCCTGATTGGACACATGTTCGTGAGTGAGTGAAGTGAAGCGATTCGTCGTAGCCCTGATGGCGGTGGTCCTGTGGTTGTCCGGGTGCGCCAGTCTGGGCGGTCCGGGCACTGGGCATTCCGGCGTTGTCACCGGCTTTGTCCTGACCGCCCCGGTGTGTCCCGTCGAACGTGTCGGTCAGGAGTGTCCGCCGCGCCCCGTCCCAGGGGCGGCGGTTGTCGCCTTGGACGGGGAAGCTGTCCGGGGCTCGACGCTGACCGATGGCACCGGCGCCTTCCATCTAACGCTGCCTGACGGCAATTACGTCATCAAAACGAGCAACGTCGGCGGTTACGCGTCGACGGCTACCGAGGCGGTGGTGATCTCGGAGACTCCCGTCCACATCACGCTGGTTGTTGACAGCGGGATTCGCTAATCCGTATTACTCGGCGGACGGTCGTTTTCGTTGTTGTTTCGTCGCCGACCGGTGCTCCTTTGTGACCCGGTGCCGACGTTTCGAGCTCCGGGTGGGTTTGCTCGCCCGGCGGGCAGCGGCTTCGGGAGCAAGCGCCTCCGCTACGAGGCGGGAGAGTTTGGCCAAGGCGATCTCTCGATTGCGTAACTGGGACCGCTGCTCGGAGGCGGTCACCGTGATGACCCCGGCGATGAGGCGTGGTCCAAGACGCGTGAACAGCATCAGCCGTTGGTCGTCGGAAAGCACCGCGGAGTCGGCGGCATTCCATGACAGTTCGACGCGGCTGTCCGAGGTATTGACATGTTGACCGCCTGGCCCTGACGAGCGGGAGAACCGCCAGCCGAGTTCCGACGCCGGAATCGTGAGCCCGGGCGACACTTCGAGATCCATGCTGCAAGCGTTTCACGTTATGGGCAGGAACGAAGCCCCGCCCTGCGCTCCTCAGCTCCCGGATGCCTTCGCAGCCTTGATGGCGGCCTTGGCAGCTTGCTTGTTCGCCCGCACTTTTCTGAGCGACTCCGGATCCACGATGTCGGCCACAGAGACAAATGCGTTCTCCTGGCCGTAGGCGCCGGCAGCCTCACGCCAGCCTTGTGCCTGGAGTCCGCGCTGCTTGCCGAGCAGTGCCAGGAAGATTTTTGCCTTTTGCTCTCCGAAGCCGGGCAATTCCTTCAACCTACGGAGCACTTCCTGGCCGTCGGGATCGTCCCGGGTCCAGATGGCAGTTGCGTCCCCATTCCAATCGCGCTGAACGACTGCGGCCAGATCCTGGACGCGGCCGGCCATGGAGCCGGGGAAACGGTGGACAGACGGACGCTCCTTGAACACCTCAACGAAGCTTGCCGGGTCATATTCGGCTATTGCGGCAGGGGACATGGACCCGATGCGCGCGCGGATCTTTTCGGGTCCGGCAAACGCCGACTCCATGGTCACCTGTTGGTCGAGCAGCATGCCGATGAGAAGCGCGAACGCATCATCGCTGAGCAGTTGGTCGGCGGCGGGGTCGCCGGTAATGTGCAGTTCCATGCGCCCATCCTCCCACCTGCTTTGATTCGCGTCATGGTGGATGAGGCCCGCAAGCTCTCGAGCCCAAGGGCGCATTGGCCCGGCCAGCTCAGCAGCCCGGTTCGGTCCCCGTCTGTTAGCTCCCCGGCAATTCGCGCCGCTCGAGCGTCTGCCCATAGGGAACGTCGCGGCTGATGGCGACGGTGTACCTCGTGTATCCGTGCTGGGTGACGAGGATGCCGTGACGGCGATCCTTGACGGCGTGTTCGCGGGCGATTTCGACGGCGGTGTTCAGGTCGTTTTCGATGGTGTCAGGGTCGTGGGCGGTGATTTCCAGGACGACGTCCGAGTGGCGCTTGATCATCGTGGTCTCTTTCTCGGCGGGAAGTACCGGGGTCTCAGCGGTCACGGGCTTCCGGGGCCGGGGGCACCCGGGGAGGCGGAAGGCGGTGATTCGAGAGGGGTTGCCCGGCATTCTGTGATGGGGCGGTGGCTGGCCGAAGAGTCCGGCGGCCTTGATCGGCGGAAGCATCTTCCTGCGGATCTGTAGCCAGTTTGGATGATCGGCGGCCCGGACACAAGGTGAATTGCCGAAAAAGTTGGCCGTGTCGCCAAAATACATTCGGCGATGCATTCACGTGGGAGCGGGTGTCTGGCTGTCCTAGGACCGGGAGGGCCACGCGCCGGAGCCGGTTTCTGCCCTAGTGTCGATTCGGAACGGCCGATCTATATCGAGGGAGTACCGATGAGAATCGCAGTGACGGGTGGAAGCGGAAAACTGGGCCGGCATGTGGTGCGCCGGCTCAGCGGGGACGGGCACCAGGTGTTGAACCTGGACCGTGCGGGCGAAAGGAGCCCGGGTCTGGCGATCGTTGACCTGCGTGACTATGGTCAGGTGCTGGATGTGTTCCTGGGGCTGGACGACCGGCATAGCGGCTTCGATGCCGTGGTGCATCTGGGGGCCATTCCCGCACCCGGAATCGTCCCGGATGCCGCGACGTTCGAGAACAATATGCTGTCGACGTACAACGTGTTCCAAGCGGCCCGACGGGCCGGCATCAAGAAGGTTGTCTACGCCTCAAGTGAGACGGTGCTGGGCCTGCCGTTCGACGTCGACCCTCCCTATATCCCCGTGGATGAGGAGTACCCGGCCCGGCCGGAAAGCACCTACTCGCTGGTGAAGCATTTGGAAGAGCAGATGGCCATCGAGTTCACGCGTTGGGACCCCGAGCTGAGCATCGTGGGGCTGCGGTTCTCCAACGTCATGGACGTGTCGGATTACGAACAGTTTCCGTCCTTCGACTCCGACGCCAGGCTGCGCAAGTGGAACCTGTGGGGTTACATCGATGGACGCGACGGCGCGCAGGCTGTGGCGCGGGCCCTTGAAAACGGCAAGCCCGGGTTCGAAGCATTCATCATCGCAAACGCGGATACGGTCATGAGCCGGTCCAGTGCCAGCCTGGCTGCGGAGGTATTCCCCGGCGTCAAGGTGATCAAGGAATTGGGAGAGCACGAGACCATGCTCTCCATCGACAAGGCCAGGCGATTGCTGGGCTTCGACCCCGAATACACGTGGCGCAGCTACCACCCGAACCGTACTACCCCCACCGAGGATTGAGGAACATCATGCAATACCGCACTTTGGGCAACAGCGGCGCCGTGGTTTCGAACTACGCGCTGGGAACCATGACATTCGGGGCCGAGGCCACCGAGGAAACGTCCCGCGCCATCCTGGACAGCTACGTTGCTGCCGGCGGCAACTTCATTGACACCGCCGATGTTTACAGCGCGGGGGTATCGGAGGAGATCATCGGCCGCTGGCTGGCCGAACGGCCCGATGCGCGGGACCGCGTAGTGCTGGCCACGAAGGGCCGCTTCCCCATGGGCGCGGCTCCGAACGACGTCGGCACCTCCCGACGCCACCTCACGCGGGCGTTGGACGATTCGCTGCGCCGCTTGGGAGTGGAGCAGATCGACCTGTACCAAATGCACGCGTGGGACCCCATTACGCCTTTGGAGGAGACGCTGCGCTTCCTGCACGACTCCGTCAGCAGCGGCAAGATCGGCTACTACGGGTTTTCCAACTTCCTGGGGTGGCAGTTGACCAAAGCTGTCCACATTGCCAAGGCGTTTGGCTGGAGCGCGCCGGTGACCCTGCAGCCGCAGTACAGCCTGCTGGTCCGTGAGATTGAATCGGAGATCGTTCCGGCTTCCCTGGACGCTGGAATCGGGCTGCTGCCGTGGTCTCCCCTGGGTGGCGGTTGGCTCTCCGGCAAGTACAAGCGCGACGTGCCGCCCACGGGTGCCACCCGCCTGGGTGAGAACCCGGAACGCGGGATGGAGGCGTGGCAGGCCCGCAACGATGATCCCCGCACGTGGGACGTCATCGGAACGGTGGAAAAGATCGCAGCGGATCATGGCGTCAGTGCCTCCCAGGTTGCACTCGCGTGGTTGGCGGACCGGCCCGCCGTGACCTCCGTGATCCTCGGCGCCCGCACCACGGAACAGCTAGCGGACAACCTCGCCGCGGCCGACCTGGAACTCAGCCCCGAGGAAACCGGGCGGCTCACCGAGGCCAGCCAACCGCGCGTCGGCGTCTATCCGTACGGTCCGATGGCGGAGAACCAGCGCAGCCGGAAGATCGAGGGCGGCCGGTAACTCCGGGCGCCGGGTCCGACGCCATACTGCAGGGCCCGAGGTCCATTGCCCACGAGGCAGGACAGGCGTTGAATGTGGCTTATGGTCGACTGGGTTCTGATTTCCAATCTCGGCACCGCTCTCGGCACGACTGTTCTCGCCGTCGCGACCTTCATTTCGACGCGCTCGGCGAACCGGTCGGCGCGGCTCGCGGAGCGCGCGCTCCTGAATGGATTGCGGCCTATCCTGCTGCCCTCGAACTGGTCTGACGCCCCGCAGAAAGTGCGGTTCATGGAAGGCAAGTGGATGTTAGTGCGCGGTGGCCATGCCGCGCTCGAGATCAGCGACAACACTGTGTACCTGTTGATGTCTGTCCGAAATGCCGGTGCGGGAGTGGCGGTCCTACACGGCTGGCACCTGCCACCGGACGCCAGGGCTCCGCTGGCGCCCGTGGAGGAGTTCCACCGGCTGACCCGGGACATCTACGTGCCGGCCAACGACGCCGGATTCTGCCAGGTCGCGATCCGGGACCCGGAGTCTGCCGACTTCCGCAACGCCACAGCGGGAGCGGCCGGCGAAGGCTTCACCGTTGATGTCCTCTACGGAGACGCTGAAGGCTCGCAGCGCGTCGTCTCCCGTTTCTTCATCACACCAGGACCCGGCGGCGCCGGCCACGAAGACGACGTCGACTGGCTGCTGATGGTCTCGCGCCACTGGAACCTGGACTTGCCGGCACCGCGCGGCTGAGCCCGGACCCCGCCGTCCGTCCTGGATTTCGCGGATACGACGCCGGCCGCGGTCCGGGTGGCCCTAACCTGCTTCGCTTTGGATCCGGTCCTTCACGCTTTGGGGCATGGTCGAGCACGCATCGTTGTCGGAGCGCTGGTCGGCATGGCTGTCGGCAGTGTCGGTGATTCCGACCGTCGCAACGGCCGCCTGCCAGCCGCCCAGGCCAACGAGCTGCCGGGGGACCCAGACGTTCGCGGCGCCGTTCACGAGGTTCCACACGGCAGGGTTGACACCTGCGCCGAGGTAGATGCCTCCGTTGGGGTCCCGCTTGACGAGATCCGGCAATGGAAGGACGCCCATCAGCTGGGCCGACTGGTAATCGGACATGTTCCACGGTGGCGTTCCGAAGTAGTACCAACTGGCGGCGCAGACGCCGTAGAGATGGGGGCCGAACTGGGCATAGTTCAGGTAGAGCTCCAAGGTGCGTTGGGGGCTCAACGTGTAGCTGAACTGGGTCGCCAGGACGGCTTCGATTCCCTTGCGGACGGCGTTCTGGTCGTCCCAGAGGAAGATGTTCTTGACCAGCTGCTGGGGGATGGTGGAACCGCTGGGGTCGGGCTTTCCCTGGAAATACGCTTGTGCCCTCGCCTGGAGGTCGCCAAGATCGAAGGCCCCGCTGCGTGTTCCGAGCTGTTCGTCTTCATGGGCGATGGTCGCGGCCAGCAGGTGGCGGCTCATGTGGTTGATCGAGACGAACTGGTAGACGTTGGGCTCGCCCGCCTCCAGCATGTAGGCGGTGCGCGGCGGGGTCACGCCCATGCTGAACATGAAGGCGATGATTTGGACCAGAACCAGCGGGGTGATCAGCGCCAGGAGGAGCTTGCGCCGCCACTTCCGCTTGGATCGCTTAGCATTCTTACCGCCTGAGGGAAACGGCGGCTGGGCCTGATCCGGCTCTTGCTGCTCCAAGGGGACTGGCAACGGGTAGCTGACGACCCTGGCCCGGGCAGGATCGGGGCGGCCCGCTGAAGGAGGTCTTCCGGGCTGCGGACGCCGAGGCGGGGTCGGTGGTGTTGGAGTTTCCATCGGTCTGCCTTTGCTTCTCGTCCCGCGCGGTTACCCCCGGAAGGGGGAGAGGATGGCACGAAAGTCTACCGGGCCTTGCTGGTTGTTCCGTTCAGCAAAGTAGCCGGGGTCCCGATCCCGTAGGGTGCAGGAGAAGATTGTAAGTACACTTACCGAAGTCATCACGAGCGAATATCGGAGCGGCAATGACTTCTGCACGGACCTTTGAATCGATCGTCATTATTTTCAATCCCAACAGCACGGGGGATGCACGCAGGCTGGCCGAGGGTCTCCACAACGAGCTGGAGGATCTTCTCAGCTACCCGGTGGACATCAGGCTCCAGCCGACCGGCCACGCCGGCCATGCAGTCGAGCTGGCACGGGACGCTGTCAGCGGTGGCGGGCACGTGCTGGTTGTGTCAGTCAGTGGTGACGGCGGCTACAACGAGGTTGTCAACGGCGTGATGCAAGGTGGCAATCCCAGGGCCGTGTGCGCGGTGCTGGGGGCGGGGAATGCCAATGATCACCGGCGGACCACCGGCACCAAGCCGCTGGGAGAAGCAATCGCCGCGGGCAGGGTGCGAAGCATTGACTTGCTCCGGGTGCACACGGGCAAGGGATCGGACTTGCCCGGGGAGTACGCGCACTCCTATGTCGGCTTCGGGCTGACGCCGGTGGTGGCTATGGACTTGGAAAAGGGCGGCAAGGGAGCCCTGAAGGAAATGGTCTCCGTGATGCGCACCTTCTCAAAGTTCGAGCCCTTCGAGATACAACAGGCCGACGGCAAGCGCCGCAGCTTCGACAGTCTCGTGCTCGCCAATATTCCGGAGATGGCGAAGTACGCGACGCTCAGCGACGCCGACGACAAGCTCTCTGACGGAAAATTCGAAGTGATCGCCTTTGCCCACAAGCCAAAGTGGAGGGTCCTCTTGACGGCGCTGCGGGCCGCTACGAAGGGCCTGGGGGACCAGCCCAGCGTGAGTAGCTACTCGTTCACCACCGTCAAGCCCCTGGCATATCAGATCGACGGCGAAGTGAAATCCGTTGATGCCGAGACCCAGGTCAGGATTGAGTGTGCCCCGGCGGCCCTCTCCACCCTGGGATAGGGAAGCGCGGGACCTTGCCTGCCAGTAAGCATGCTGATTAACTCAGAGGCGAAGCGCCACACTGGCGCTGCCTTCGCTTGCAAAGGAGATGCGCCATGGGAATTCTTGCTTTTCTTCTTCTCGGCCTGATTGCGGGCGCCATCGCAAAGGCCATTCTTCCTGGAAGACAGGGCGGCGGCTTGCTGCTTACTCTTCTCCTGGGGGTCGTCGGGGCATTTCTTGGTGGTTGGATCGGTTCCCTCGCCTTCGGGGGCGGACTCGGAAACTTCTTCGATCTCAGGACCTGGCTGCTGTCCATCCTGGGAGCCGTCATCGTGTTGCTGATCTTCGGCCTATTCAGAGGACGTCGAAGCAGGGTCTAGGCGTGGATGGCTCGTAGATGGTCAGGCCTTCGCCGGCACAGGATCGTTCGGGTGTGGATTCAGTGGCGTGATCTCCGCGGTCATCCACACGTGCAACGGGAGCGAAGCAAGGATTTCCTTGAGATCGGCTTCGGTGTCGGCGCTTCAGAGGCCGAGGGTGCGCCACTCGCCCGGCTCTGTGGGCCGCCGCCACAATCGCAGGAGGTGGCCCATCTGCGCGAGTTTGTTGCGTGATCTAGTCCCGCGAGGCATCTTTTCCGGGTCGAGTTAGATGCGGCCCGGGAGGCGATCGGTGACTTCCTGGACGATCCACAGATTGCCGTCGGGGTCTTCGAAAGAGCAGAAGGACCCGTAACTGGTGCGTTCGGGGTCGACGCCGGGCTGCCGCGCCTCAACCGGGAACGGGGGACCGTGCCAGATGTCAGTCACCTCGATGTCACGCCCGACGAGTTCGTGGTGGGCAGCTTCAATGTCGGAAACGACGAGTGTGTTCACGGCTGAGCCCGGCTTGGCCGGGTTGAGACCAAGGCCGAAGTCGACCGAGGTTCCCGAGCCCGGCGGGGTGAACTGGACAATGCGCAACCCTTCCATGGGGGCGGCGTCTTCGTCGAGGCGCCAACCCAGTTGTGCGTAAAACTTCTTGGATCGGTCCGGGTCCGATACCGCGATGACCTGGACCTCGAGCTTCATCGGGATGCCTGCACTCATGGCTAACTGTCGCTTTCTGTGTTTGTTGGTCTCCGGGCGGGTGCCCCTTCTCTGAGTCAACCCGAGTGCACGGCTGCGGTCCACGACTTGTATCCGAACACTGGTAGGCCCCGCCTCCCACCGGTCATCGCGGCGTACAATCGATCTCGTGGAACTGCGGCAGCTCACCTACTTCGTCGCTGTCGCCGAGGAGCTGCATTTCGGTCGAGCCGCGGAGCGGCTTCACATCGCCGGGCCGTCGCTCTCTCAGCAAATCATCAACCTCGAGCGCGAGCTTGGGACGAGTCTGCTCATCCGCGATCGCAGGCATGTCGAGTTGACGCCCGCCGGCAGCGAGTTCCTGACTGATGCCCGCGAGGTCTTGGCCGCTGCCGCACGAGCGTTCGATCGGGCTCGCAACGGCGACCGACAGTTGCCGCTGCGGCTGGGCTATGTCAGTTGGCTTCCCCCAGGGATCGCGACAACGCCCACCCTTCGGGTCCGTATCGACGAGTGGGTCCTGCCATCCCATACCCAAGCGGCACGGGTGGCCGAAGGCAGCCTCGACCTCGCCATCGCGTGGATTGAGAACGCCGACGTCGTGCGGCAGAACCTGGTGGCCGAGCTCCTAAAGTACGAGCGACTGCAGGCGGTCATGCCAGGCACCCACCACGCGACCCGTCACGACAGCGTGCCAGCAGCCGAGCTCACGGTTCTCGTCGATGTTGACGAAGCGTCCTGGGACTCGTGGAACCGCTATGCGTTGGCCTTCGCGAAGGCCAGCGGGGCGTCCGTCACACACATCGACGACGGTGGCATTACTGGCCCGGCATTCTTCGAGCATGTGGCTCGTTTGAGGCGGCCAGTGCTGCAGTCGCCCAAACGCCATGCGGCGCCGATGCCGCCCACGTTGACCCGCCGGCCTGTCACGTCCCCGGTACCGCTGTGGGCATGGGATCTGCTGCACCGCGCGGATGACACGCGGCCTATCATCGCGGGCGCGATCCGAACGTTGATCGACGGTGCCTCGGCGGCTGGGTGGCGAATCCCCCCGACCGAAACCCACTGGCCCCCAAGCACTGAAAAGCAAGCGTGAAGCGTTCCGCACCCCTAGGAGTGGATTTGCTCGTGGCCGAAAAGACCTGGCAGCCCGCCCGTATGGAGAAATACTGCCGTGCCCTCTGGTAGGCGATCGTGGCGTGCCGCGCTGATTAAGCCGGCCATAGCACGCCCGGTGTATGTCGGGTCGAGGATAATGCCTTCCATCCGGGCGGTCAGATCTATCGCTTCCCGTGCCGCCTCGGTGAGGTATCCGTATCCGGCGCCGACCTGCTCCCCATCAATGTGAAGCGCGCCGCTGGCAAAGCCCATCTCGTCGAGGAGGCGTGCGACGGCGGTTCGCGCATCTTTGAGAGCTCCGGAGTCAACACCGAGTACGCGCTCC
Source organism: Arthrobacter sp. 05L417 (assembly GCF_056397865.1). Classification (NCBI taxonomy): domain Bacteria; kingdom Bacillati; phylum Actinomycetota; class Actinomycetes; order Micrococcales; family Micrococcaceae; genus Arthrobacter; species Arthrobacter sp. 05L417. Next base: position 11,875 of record NZ_JBFTOG010000059.1, on the reverse strand, counting down.
GCCCCAATCGCTGCGACGAGGCCAGCCATCGTCCCGCCGGAGCCTACTGCCACGGTGACGCTCCCCAGATCAGGCACCTGCTCGAGTAGCTCCATTCCCGCTTGCCGATACGCCTCCGCGCTGAGCGCGTTCGTTCCGCCGAAAGGTATCCGGAACGCGTCGCGTGCACCCGCCAACTCAGCGGCGATGCCTTCGGTGTCCGAGGTCCCGGCGAATACAAGCTCAGCGCCCAAGATGTAATCGAGCAGGAGGTTGCCAGTGAGTTTCTCCGGGCGTTCTCCAGCAAGCACTAGTATCACGTGCATTCCAAGGCGGGCTCCCGCGGCAGCCGTGAGCCGCGCGTGATTGCTTTGCTGAGCGCCAGTGGTCACCAGGACGCGCGCACCCTGCTTTACAGCGTCCGCCATGAGGATTTCGAGCTTACGCACCTTGTTGCCACCGCCGGCAAGGCCCATCAGGTCATCGCGTTTGAAGACCAACCGGTCTCCTGGGATGCCGAGGGCCGCGGCTAGCCGGGGTACGGCTTCTACCGGTGTCGGCCGTAAAAAGAATTGCATTTTCTCTTCCATCCTTAGCTTCGTACCAAAGGTCAAGGGAACGGAGGCGCCATCGGAGGTTAGTACGCGACGAGCCGCCGCCGAAGGGACACGGTCCCCAAAACGAGCCCGGCTGCGGCAGTCACCCCCAGCACCGCGAGGTCCCGGCCCAGGTTGTCGGTCGATTGGTAGAATATCGCGGCCTCCAAGGCATCCACGCCGTAAAACGTTGGTGTGAAATGCGCTATGGCCTGGATCCAATCCGGCAAGAACGCCGCAACACTGATTCCCCCGCTGAGGAAGAACAGGTAGATCGACAGGTTGATGCCGGCCCCGGCAACTGCCGAGAAGCGCCGCAGCGCACCTCCCAAGGCAGTCCCCAACCCAGCGGCCGCTAGCGCGATCAGTCCGATCGCGGCCAGCGCCGGAAACCAATACCAGCCGGCAGGCCGGAGGACCCCAAAAGCGAACGACAAGAGCAGCACCACCGCCGCCACGAGCATTGTTGTCACCCAGCACGCCAGGATCTTTCCGGCGATGAGCGAGCCGCGGCCGATGGGCGAAAGCAACAGTGCCTTGATGGTCAGGTCTTCGAACTCACGGGCGGCGGCCAATCCGCCGTTGACGATCCCCATGATCGTGAGCAGGAGCACCAGGATCGGCACGAGCTGGAACTGGACCAGGCCGACGTCGTGCGGCCTCAGGTCCGATTCGGCGACGCCAACCATGATCGGCGTGTCCGGCTGGCCCGCATAAAAGTTGGTAATGGCAGCCGGAACTGAGCGGCGCAGATCGTTGGTGAAGTCGAGGTTCAGGTTGTTGATCTGCACGCTGACGGGGTCGGGCCGCTGTGCCCGGTAGTCGTCGTCGAACGCGGCGGGTACGGTGATAACCGCCGCGACTTGGAGCGTGTCCAGCAGATGGGTGGCCTCAACGGGAGTCGCCCGCTGGACGCGGAACGCGTCGGAGTCCTCAAGGATCGAGACGAGTCGCTGCGCCTGCGGCCCGCTGTCCTCGACCACCAGCGCGACCGGGTTCCGTCCGACCGCCCCGGCCACCACGAAGATGATCAGCAGGAATGCGACGGGAGGCAGGAGGCTGGCCAGAATCGCCGACGGCGTGCGGAACCAGGTCAGGATGTCTTTCGCCGCTATGGCGAGCACGGCACGTCCGGCGGCCATCAGTGCCTCGCCCCCCGCCGGCCGAACACGAAGGCCGCGAACCCGACGGCCACCAAGGTGAAGGCTGCCAGCACGATCGCGTCGACGGTCAGGCCTTGCGGAGCCGTTTGGTAGCCGTGGAAGGCGTGCTGGAAGGCGGCGATCGCATACGTGAGGGGAGATATCGCGGCGATCCCGCCGGGGATGGCGCCCAGCCAGTTCGCCGGCCCGAACGGTCCGCTCAAGAAGAACAGGGGAAGAACGGCCGCGATGGACAGGGGGATTGCCTGCTGCCTCCGACGGACGAGTGTCCCGACGAGGACGCCGAGGGCGAGGAACGCCGCCAGTATCAGGAGTCCGAAGCCCAATACTTCGAGGGGGTGGAGCGGACGGACTCCGATAAAGAGGACCACGACGGCGAGTAACAGCAGCGCGGACGCCGCCGCGAGGACTGCGGCGCCCAGCACCTTGCCCACCCCGATGGTCAAACGGCTCACAGGCGCCAAAGCGAGTTCCTTGATGGTCCCGAGCTCGTAGTCCCGCGCGGTATTGACGCTTCCTTGCAGCTGGGACGCGAGCATCAGGCCGGCAACCATGATGCTCACGGCGAGGTACGGAATGTAGCCGGTGTCTTGGGCTTGGACGTCGGATTCGCGGGCGGTCACTACCACCTGGTCGGGGAAGGCATCCGCGTAGAAGGACGTGATGGACAAAGGAACTGCCCGCCGGATGTCGTTGGTGAAGTCGACGTTCAAGTTGTTGACTTCCACCGGAATCTCGATTCGCGCTCCGGCGGCGAGTGCGGCGTCGAACTCTTGTGGCACGGTGACGACGGCGACAATGCTGCCGGAACGGATCTCGCGTTCTGCGTCGGCCGGGCTCGCGGTGTGGATGATGAACGAATGCGATCCGTCCATGGCCTGGACGAAGCGCTCCGCGAGCGGTCCGCGGTCATTCATCACGACCGCGATCGGCGCCTGGCCGCCGCTGATCGCGAAGAGGAGGAAGAGCAGCAAAAAGTTGATGGGGATGAGGACGCCGATGATCGCGAAGAGCGGCTCCCGGAGGGTGAGGCGGATGTCTGTCGCCGCGACGGCCCGGATCACACGAAGGTCATGGCGGATGCTCATTCCCGGAGCTCCTTGCCTGTCAGGCTCAAGAAGACCTCGTCGAGGCTCGGTTCGCGGCTCTGGATCTCCTCCAGGCTCGTGGATCCGACGACGGCGGTCACCACCCTGCCGGTGACATCGGAGCCGCCTTCCACAGTGACCTTCAGCGAGCCGTCGGAAGTAACTGCCGAGACGACGCCGGGGAGCGCAAGGACCTTTCGAACGATGTCCTCCCCAGGCGCCGGATGTGTGCGCATTTCGACGACCGTGTCACCAAAGCTGCGCCGCAGCTTGGACGGCGAATCGAGCGCCACCAGCCGTCCGCGGTCGATGATGGCCAGGCGATCGCACAGGGCGTTCGCTTCCTCGAGGTAGTTGCTGGTGATGAGAACCGTGGTGCCGTGCTCCTTGAGTTCGAGGATCCGGTCCCAGAGGGCATGCCTGCTCTGCACGTCGACTCCGAGGGTCGGTTCGTCGAAATAGAGCAGCTCCGGTTCGTGAAGCATGGCCCGGACCAACGCCAGCCTTCGCTTCATGCCGCCGGAGAACGTGGCGACGCGGCTCTTCCGGCGCTCCTCCAGTTGCGCCAATTCGAGCAGGGAGGTGATCTTCTTATCAAGACCATGCTTGGGCACGTCGAAGAGATCGGCATGAAACCGGAGGTTGGCCTCCGCTGTGAGCTCCTCGTACAGGGCGTTCTCCTGCGGTACTGTCCCGAGCGAACGCCGGATCCCGCGTGGATCCTTCAGCAGGTCGATGCCTAGAACCCTGACCCCGCCGGAACTCGGGCGGCTGAGGCCGCTGATCATGTTGATGATGGTCGTTTTGCCTGAGCCATTGGGCCCGAGAAGGCCGAAAATCTCCCCACGCTCCACCTGCAGGCTGAGGTCGTCGACGGCGGTGAGGGAGCCGAACCGCTTGGTCACACCTATGAGCTCGATGGCTGTTTCAGTCATTCCCTTCCTCCCTGTCCTGTCCGGTGGCACTGCCCGCCATTCGCGCCGGGCGGGACCGCTCCGCGCGAATGGCGGTTGCGGCATCCGCCAAAGCCGCGTAGTTGTGCCCGCTGACGAAGGCGTCACAGTACGGCAGCGCGGCTGCCATACCGCCTGCCAACGGTTGGTAGTCCGTGCCGGCCTTCCTCGGATTGACCCAGACGATCCGGTACGCAAGGCGCCGCAACCGCGCCATCTGGGCGCCCACCAATTCCGGCGCATCCTGGGCCCAGCCGTCGGAGAGCACCACAATGACCGCGCCCCGGGCCAGCCCACGGCGCCCATGACCGTCGATGAAGTGCCGGAGGCTCTCCGCGAGCCGTGTGCCACCTGCCCAGTCCGGGGCGGCTGCGGCTCCAAGAGCGAGGGCTTCGTGTGCATTCCGGTTCGAAAGCTGCCGGGTCAGCCGGGTCAGCCGGGTGGAAAACACGAACGCCTCGGCCTGGGCGCCCGCCACCGCTCCCTGCAGCAGGGACAGGAAGACCTGCGTGTACGGTTCCATGGAGCCGGATACATCGCATAGGAACACCAAGCGGCGCGGACGGGGACGACGGCGGGCATAGACCAAGGTGCTTGCGTCGCCGCCGGTGCGCCGGGCCGCGCGGATGGTGCGGCGGAGGTCGAGCTTTGCGCCGCTGTGCGCCCACTGGCGTGTCCGGCGGCTTCGGCGCTCCGGTGTAGCGAGCACGATGCGCCGCACCAGCTGACGCACCCGGGCGGTCTCTTCGGGGGTGAGCTCGGCGAAGGACTTCTCGTGCAGGTGCTCGTCAGCGGAGGCCATGGCCAGGATAGCCTCGAACCCGGGAGCGTTGGATTCGTCGCCGTCGCTCTCTATGCCGGGGAGGGCGACAGGTGCCCGCGACGCCGGGAGCTGGCCGGCAGCATGAGCCGGTCGTCGTTCGCTCGGAGCTGCCCGGGTGTGCTCTGTCGCGCCGATTGCCGGTGGGCTGTTGGCATCACCGCGGGTGTCTGCCGGATCGGCCATTCCGTCAAATGCGGCCGTCCCGTCAAATGCCGCTGAGAAGACGGCATCGAATACCGGCAGTTGTTCATGCGAGAAGACGAGCGCCACCCGGCACGTCCAGTACAACGGCTCACGGGAAGCAGGGGGAACGATCCGGAGCGCCTGGGCCAGCCAGGCAGCGCGGTCCGGGGAGTTCGGCAGCCCTGCACGGCGCAGGGCCGTGCTGAACGCGACCGCCAAAGCCGCAGCATCGACGTCGGCCAGGCCATCCCCGAGCGCGTGTTCAGTCATTGCCGCCGGCCACCCACGCCGGACCCCGGGCCCACGCAATGTCCAAGTCGTCGCGATTCTTCAGGACAGAACCCCAGGTCTGTTTCACCGCAGCCGGATCCAGCCGGTCCACGCCGAGCACCGTCAGCGCGGACACCCAGTCGATTGCCTCCGCGATCCCCGGGGGTTTGGCCATGTCCAGGGACCGCAGCCTCGTGATAGCCGCCGCGGCATCCAGGGCTAGCGGCTCGGCGCTCGCGGGAACCCTGCGGCGAACGATCGCGGCGATGCGCTCGGGCCGTGGGTAGTCAATCCAGTGGTACAGGCAGCGCCGGGTCAGTGCGTCATGCAGGTCCCTGGTCCGGTTGGAGGTGAGGACGACGACGGGCGGATGCGTCGCCCGGATAGTGCCCAGCTCCGGGATCGTCACCGCGGCCTCGGCCAGCAGCTCGAAAGTGAAGGCCTCGAACTCCGCGTCCGCCCGGTCGATCTCATCCAGCAGCAGGACCGCCGGACGCGGGCCGGGATGCTCGATCGCCTTCAGCAGCGGTCGGCGCAGCAAATACTGTTCCCCGAAGAGATCGGCCTCCTCCACACGGACATCCCGGACCTCCGCCAAGCGGATGCCAAGAAGCTGGCGTTGATGGTTCCACTCGTACAGGGCCTCGCCCACATCGATACCCTCGTAGCACTGCAAGCGATACAGGGGAGTGTCGAGCACCCTCGCCAGCGCCTTCGCCGCCTCGGTCTTCCCGACGCCGGCCTCACCCTCCAGCAGGATGGGTTGCGGCAAGCGGACAGACAGGAACAATGCGGTCCCCAGTCCGACGTCGGCGAGGTAGTCGCCGTCGTCGAGCGCGGACATGAGGGAGGAAACGTCCGGTACAAGACGCCGCACCTCGTCTTCCGCTCCCGCCCGCACCGGCCCGGCAGCCCCGGACTCAGGACGCAGTGGCATAGCGTTCCGGATCGGCGAGGAAGGCCCTCCTGCATCCAGGGGAACAGAAGTAGTACGTCGCTCCGCCATACTCGGCATGCAGCGTCGACTCCACAGCCGCGACGCTCATGCCGCAGACGGGGTCCACGGCGCTCGCGGGTTCGGCGCTCGCGGGTTTGGCGCTCGCCGGCACCGGATCCGGCGTCGCAGCCTCCGCCGCCGTAGTCTCTCCAGCCGCGCCGAGGTGGCGCACGGACACGAGCTCGGCCAGAATCGACAGCGCAATCTCAGCAGGCGTCCGGCCGCCCAGCAGCAGCCCGGCCGGGCTGTGCACGCGCGCACGCTGGCCGTCGTCGACGTCGAGTGAGGCCAGGACGGCGGCGCCGCGCGTGCGGCTGGCAACCAGGGCGACGTACGGCACCCCTAGCCGGAGTGCGGCCTCCAACGCGGGCTCCTCGTCCCGGCCCTGCGACGCGACGATGAGGGCGGCGTCGTCGGCCCGCGGCTCCGCGGCGGTTCCGTCGCTGAGTTCCATGTCCAGGTCGAGGATGGCACCCAAGGCCCCCAACGCCTGTGCAACGGGCGTCGCGCCGACCACCACCACCCGGGGAGCGGGCATCTGCGGCTCAAGGAAGATCTCCACCGCGCCGCCGCTGAGGCAGGGGTTTGAAACCTCGACGGCGCCCTCCTCGCGGGTGCGGGACGGTTCGCCGGGGACAACACGGAGCAACAACGGTTCGTGCTTGGACAGGGTCTGCAGGCCGTATTCGCGCACGGAAGCCTCGACGCACGTGCCGCCCAGGAACCCGTCGATGTCCCCGTTGGCCAGCACCAGGGCCGTGTCCCCGGCGTGGGCGCTCGTTGGGTGCTGCGCGCGCACTACCGTGGCGCGCACAAACGGTTCCCGGCGTTCCACAAGTTCCTGCGCCCTTGCCGCCAAGGCTTCTCCGTGCAGGGGCATGTCACACCGGTGGCCTGGCCCGGCCCTGCATGGCTTCCCACACCCGCGCTGGCGTGCACGGCATATCCATGTGCGTCACGCCATAGGGCGTCAAAGCATCCACGATGGCGTTGACGATGGCCGGCGGGGACCCGACCGTGGCGGATTCGCCGATGCCTTTGGCGCCGATGGGGTGGTGCGGCGAGGGCGTGACGGTAAACCCGGTCTCCCAATCCGGGACTTCCATCGCCGTCGGGATGAGGTAATCCATGAACGAGCCGCTGAGGCAGTTTCCCTCTTCGTCGAACGCGATGATCTCCATGAGCGCCATCCCGACGCCGTCGGTGAGCCCGCCGTGGACCTGGCCCTCGATGATCATCGGGTTGATCCGGGTCCCGCAATCGTCCACCGCGATGAAGCGCCGGACCTTGACGTGGCCCGTCCCGGCGTCGACGTCCACCACGCAGATGTAAGCGCCGAACGGGAATGTCAGGTTGGGAGGGTCATAAGTCACCTCCGCGTCGAGGTTGCCGTCGATGCCCTCGGGCAGGGCCACGGTGCCGTGGGCGCCGAACGCGATCTCGGCGATCGTCTTGCCGGCGCTTGGATCGCCCTTGACGAACCAGCGGCCCTTTTCCCACTCGAGGTCCTCGGGCCGCGTCTCAAGCATCGCTGCGGCAATGAACCTCGCCTTGTCCCGGACCTTCCGCGCCACAAGCGCCACCGCGCCACCACTGACCGGCGTCGAGCGGCTCCCGTACGTGCCCAGGCCGAAGGGCGTCTGGTCAGTGTCGCCGTGGACAACGTCGATGCTCTCCGGCGGGATGCCGAGCTCCTCGGCCACGATCTGCGCGAACGTGGTTTCGTGGCCCTGCCCCTGGCTTTGCACCGAGATCCTGACGACGGCCTTGCCGGTGGGATGGACGCGGAGTTCAGCGCCGTCGGCCATGCCGAGCCCAACGATGTCGAAGTGCTTGCGGGGCCCGGCGCCGACAGTCTCGGTGAAGAAGGAGACGCCGATGCCCATCAGCTCACCGCGCTCCCGCTTTTCGAGTTGCTCGCGCCGGAGATCCTCGTACCCGGCCATTTTCATCGACAGCCGCATGGCAGGCTCGTAGTTGCCCGAGTCGTAGACCCAGCCGGTCTTGTTGGCGTAGGGGAATTGCTCCGGCTTGATGAAATTCTTCAGCCGAAGCTCTGCCGGATCCATCTCCAGTTTCCTGGCCAGGATGTCCACCATGCGCTCCACGAGGTAAACCGCTTCGGTCACGCGGAAGGAACAGGCATATGCCACGCCCCCGGGGGCCTTGTTGGTGTAGACGCCCGTGACCTTGCAGTAGGCCGCCTTCAGGTCATAGCTCCCGGTGAAGATGGAGAAGAAGCCGGCCGGGGTCTTGGTGGGCTGTGCAGTCGCGTTGAAGGCACCGTGGTCTGCCAGCACGCTGGTCCGGACTGCCAGGATCTTGCCGTCCTTGGTGGCCGCGATCTCGCCCTGCATGATGTAATCGCGGGCGAACGACGTCGACATCAGGTTTTCCGAGCGGTCCTCCACCCATTTCACCGGCTTGCCGGTGACAATCGAGCCGACGACGGCGAGGACGTAGCCGGGATAGATGCCCACCTTGTTGCCGAAGCCTCCGCCGATATCGGGGGAGACGATCCGGATCTTGTGCTCCGGGATGCCGGCGACTATCGCGTACAGAGTCCGGTGGGCATGCGGGGCCTGTGTCGTCTCGTAGAGCGTCAGCCTGCCGTCGACCGGATCGAAGTCCGCGACGGCGCCGCAGGTTTCCATGGGTGCCGGGTGCACGCGCGGATACACGACCTCCTGGGCGACGACGACGTCGGCAGCCGCGAACACGGCCTCGGTTTCGGCCGCATCGCCGATCTCCCAATCGAAGATCCGGTTGTCGGTCCGGCCCTCGATATCGTCACGGATGACCGGCGCGCCGGGATCGAGGGCGCGGCGGGCATCAATCACCGGTGGCAACATATCGTATTCGACGTCGATCAGCTCCAGGGCGTCCCGGGCGGCGTAGCGGTCCTCGGCGACGACGAAAGCGACCTCCTGGCCTTGGAAGCGGACCTTGTCCGTGACAAGGACTGCCTGGACGTCCGCCGACAGGGTGGGCGCCCACGCGAGGTTGAGGGCCTGCAGGTCCTTGCCGGTGATGACGGCGAGGACCTTGGGATGCGCCAACGCCTCGGTGGTATCTATTGAAACCAGCCGGGCATGCGCAACGGGTGCGCGCAGGATGGCTCCATGCAGCATGCCGGGCAGCACGATGTCGTCGAGGTAATTGCCCTTGCCGCGGACGAACCGCGGGTCCTCCTTGCGCTGGAGACGGCCGAAGCCGATCGGGCGGCCCGGGTCTCCGGCCGCCGGGTTGGGTGCATGCTCCTGGACGGTGGTCATGCCGTCACCTCTTCAGAAGTGGACTCCTCGGCACCGGCGGCGTCCCCTTCCGCCTGAGCACCGAGCGGGTGGGCTGCGGCCCATTGCACCGAGCGGACGATCGTCGCATAACCGGTGCACCGGCAAATCTGCCCGGAAATGGCTTGGCGGATCTCGGCGTCGTCGGGATGCGGGTTGCGGTCCAGCAGGGCCCTGGCCGTGAGCATCATGCCCGGAGTGCAGAATCCGCATTGCAGGCCGTGTTCCTCCATGAACCCCTGCTGCACCGGATCGAGCGTGCCGCCGACAGCCAGTCCTTCAACGGTCCGGATGTCGTGTCCGTCGGCCATGGCTGCCAGCACGGTGCACGATTTCACCGGTTGTCCGTCCATCAGGACCACGCAGGTTCCGCAATTGCTCGTGTCGCATCCCCAGTGCGTGCCGGTCAATCCAAGGTTTTCGCGGATGAAATGGACCAGCAACACCCGGGGTTCGATCTCCCGGGTCACCTTGTCCCCGTTGACCGTCATGCTGACCTGCATTGCTTTCAGCCTTCCTATGCACCTGCGGCGCGCGCACAAGCACGGCGCAGGACCCTGCGGGTGAGTTCATCGGCCAGGTGCCGTTTGTAGTCGACCGGCCCACGCTGGTCGTCCACCGGGTGGCAGGCGGCGGCTGCGATGCGGGCGGCCTCGACGAACAGGTCTTCGCGCGGCTGCTGTCCGCGGAGCACGGCTTCGGCCTCTGGAACAGTGCCGTCCAGCCCGACCGCCGTCAGCCCGATGGCTGCCTCTTCCACCGTGCCGTCTGCGGAGAGCCCGACGGCGGCCCCGGCCGCGACGACTGCCCAGTCACCTACCCGGCGTTCCACTTTTTCATAGGCGCTGCCCGAACGAGGGCGGATCGTGAAGCGGACTTCGTACAACAGTTCGTTCTGCGCAACGGCGGTTTCGTAAGGGCCGCGGTGGAAATCCGACATCGCGACGATCCGTTCGCCATCGGGGCCGCGGATCACGGCTTGGGCGCGCAGAACATCGCAAACGGTAGAGAGGTCTTCGGCCGGATCCGCTTGGCAGAGCGAGCCGCCGATCGTGCCGCGGTTGCGGACCACAGGGTCCGCGATCACCTGCTCGGCGTCGCGGATAATCGGAAAGAGCTCTGCGACGTCGGCTGACTCGAGGAGCGCTGTGTGGCGGGTTAATGCGCCGACTCGCAACTGATCACCTTCGCGACGGATGAATTCCAGTTCCGCGAGGTCGTTGATGTCGATCAGCCACTCCGGCCGCGCCAGGCGCAGCTTCATCATCGGCAGCAAGCTGTGTCCGCCGGCGATGATGCGCGACTCGGGACCGTGGCGTTCGAGGAGGGTCAGCGCGTTTGCGACGTCGCTCGCGCGCTCGTAATCAAATGGAGCCGGAATCTGCATTGTCCACCCCTTAGGGCCAGACATCCTGCACCTCGTAGGACGCGGACCTATGATCAGTCTTGCCCGCGTCATTGTGGGTGTCAACATGGCCAAGGGGGCAAGATCACGGCCATTCTGAATGGCAAAAAGAATTTCCCAGGCGCCCCATGGACCCGTGAGCGATCCGGAGAGCGTTGACACTGTTCTGGCCCGCGAGGAGACTTTTTTCTGGGGATGCCTCGCCGAAAGGAGCCCCAGATGTCGTGGCACGTCGAGGGTACGTATTTTGAGAATTGCAACTGCGACATGGTCTGCCCTTGTTCGACTTCAGGGCTGACCGCACCGGCGGATAACGATCGCTGCAACGTGGCCCTGGCCTTTCATGTGGACACGGGTGAGGTAAACGGCGTCGACGTCGGAGGCCTGACGGTCTGCGTCGTCGCCGATACGCCCGCCCTCATGAGTGACGGGGGATGGAAGATCGGCGTTCTGATGGATGCCGCCGCCTCGCCGGAGCAGGCGGAAGCGCTCGGTGGCGTCTTCGGTGGACAGCTCGGCGGACCGATGGAGGGCCTCACGCCGTTGATCGGTGAAATGGCGGGAATGGAGTCCCTGGAAATGGCCTACACCGAGGACGGGCGCATGCATCAGGTCCGAATCGGCAGCGCCGTCGACATGGCTGTGGAGGACTTTGTGTCTCCGATGGATGCCACAGGACTCGGGGTGAAAATCAGCGGGATCGGGTTCCCGGCCGACACCCTGGCGGCGGGCACAGCCAGCACGGCCCGCGTGGACGTGTTCGGGATGACCTGGGACAACGCCGGGAAGAACTCCTTCTCGGCTCCTTTTGCCTGGTCGGCCTAGGCGCCGCCCCTGGGTCGAGCGCCAGATTGTCTGACGTCGACCGGGACGCTCGCTCACCTATACGGTCAAGTTCCACGACGTTCGCTCACATCATGCGAGCGAGCGTCGGTGGAAAACACCCTAAACGTGAGCGAGCGTCGGTGGAAAACACCCGGGACTGCCCCCGGTTTTGTTGACTCCTTGACCTAGCGAGCTGGTGCTCGTGGAAGGATGTTGACCATGCCGACGGCTTATGGGGCGGAGTTCCGCCAGGATGTTATTGATGTGGCCCGCAAGGGCGAGGCGCCGCTGGCGCAGATT
>NZ_JBFTOG010000058.1:0-25282 GCF_056397865.1 Arthrobacter sp. 05L417 | reverse complement strand
CGCAGCACCAGCGGCACCACCCTGGCCAGCCTGCTCAAACTCTGCAACAACAACGGCACCTGGACCCAGTTCACCGCCGACCTCACCGCCTACAAAGGCCAGACCATCACCCTCTGGTTCAACGTCCACCTCGACGGCTCCACCCCCGCCGACGACACCTGGATGTACCTCGACGACGTCACCCTCACTAACGGCTGAGGCCGCCGGCATGGACGTGGTCGCGGTCGTGCCTAGCTCTTAACGCGAGCGGCGGCCGCGGACTTGGTTCGCAGCCGCCGCTTCCCGGTGAGTCTTAGGAGTTCCTGGTGGCGGCGAACATGCGGCGGAGCGTGAAGAAGCAACCCAAGGCGCCGAATAGCAGCGCCATCAGGAAATCGCCCATGTAACTCTTCACGAAATCCGGGTTGTTCGCCAGGTTGTAGTTCATCAGGTCCCACGGCTCGGAGCTGGTGATCAAGGACAAGGGCTGGCTATTGATGTACTTGGCGGCGTCCAGCCAGACTCCAGCGACGAAAGACAAAAGCGCGGTGGCAGCGGTGATAGCCGCTATCACCCACACACCCTTTCGGCTCAGCCCGCCAGCTCCCATCACATAGAAACGGGCCGCCATCGCGGCAGCGGCGAAGGTGACGAGCGAGGACATCCAGCCAAAATTCCAGATGACGAGCCACAGAACGACGCCGATCGGGAGGGCCGGGAGGGCGAACAGGGCGCCTCGGCCCACGTTCTCGGCGGTTCGAATCGGGCGAGCGGGCGGCCACACTGTTGCCTGAGTCTGGTTGGCTTCCGGATGCCAAGGGGGAATCTGCGGGCCGGGGGCATTCGGGGAGCTCATTCCGAACTCAGGCTCGGGACGCTGTGATGCGCCGTATTCGTTGCTGCCGGGCTGGGTGTTTTCCGGCAGGTTGGTGCTCTCGGTCATGGTTCCCCCAAAATTTGGACCGGTGCGATCGTATGGGTCATCCTTGCACGCAACAGAGGAAATTCGCCAGCAACTCACGGCAGACTGCGAGAAGCGTCCGGATGCCCGGCCTCTCCGGCGTGGGGTTCAATCTCTACGTAGTAGATCGCCCCAGCGCCAGGAGCATGGAGGCGGTGTGTTGTATGACGGATCGGCCGGTATTCGTGTCCGAAGGGGTCTCGCACAGTCACTCGTTCAAGATGATCCAGCCGCGCGAGGAGGCCATCGACGTCCCTGAGCGTTGCGGGGCGGGCCTCTTCTCCCGATACATCCAATACCCAGGGCGAACCGGTGGCGCTGCTGGCGAGTTCCAGGCTCAGGGTTTCAAATATTCCAGCCAGAAGGGCATCGAGCGTTGTGGGGTAGAGACGGAGCAATCGATGCGCTTTCGGTTCGCGGCGTCGATCGTTGATCCAGGTCTGGCGTAGCCACGTGAATTCGACTCGGCCGAACGAGGACCCCAGGGTCAGTTTCCGGCCCTTCTCCAAAGTCAAGTGGAAGTTGTTGCCCGCCCGGTCAAGAATGCTGGCTGCTTCGTCAACGTACTCAAGGTCTTCGAGCATGGCAGTTTTGGACGGATAGTACGTGAAATCACCGAGCTCATCGACAACGACGTAGTCTTCCGGATCCGCGCCGGCAAGCTCGTTATCGTGTGCCGTTCCTTTGCTGGGGGCGGTGCGTTTCATGGTGAATTCAGCTCCTACGAAGGGTCAGCCCGAATAGGCGGTGCGTCCTGTCTTCATCAGACCACCAAACGGAGCGGCCGTCGTCGCTCCTTAATGGTTTCCTTACGCCAGCAGGAGCACATTTAACGCCCGGCGTTCCCGGCCGTAACAGTCGATCTCGGCCCGCTCAGAATTACGCAACAGTGGCATGTTGTTATTACAGTAAGGATTGCCTTGCCTATCTCGTGACCGTTTCCCCCGACTCGTCGGGCCGCTCTGCATGAAGGGTATGGCTACCCCCAACCATTCCGGTCCCGGCCGGAACCCCTGAAAGGCCCCCCATGAAATTCGGCATCAAACCCGCTACGGCCCTTGCCGCCGCCACGGCCACGCTGCTGGCACTTTCTGCGTGTAGCGGCGCACCAAGCGGTACCGCAAGCGGTGGTTCAACGGCCGGCGCGGCATCCGGCGGCGACGGCATCGTCGTATACAACGCGCAGCATGAAAACCTCACTGGCGCATGGGTGGACGCCTTCACCAAGGAGACGGGAATCAAAGTTACGCTCCGCAACGGTGATGACCTTGAAATGAGCAACCAGCTCAGTGAGGAAGGCAAGAACTCCCCGGCGGACGTCTTCCTCACGGAAAACTCCCCGGCCATGGTCCGCATCGCGAGTGCCGGCTTGCTCGCACCGGTGGACCAGGCAACCCTCAGCCAGGTCCCTGCGCAGTACCGTCCCTCTACTGGCGACTGGACGGGCATCGCGGCCCGCTCCACCGTGCTGGCCTACAACAAGACCAAGCTCAGCGCAGGCCAGCTTCCCAAGTCCTTGATGGACCTCGCGGACCCTTCGTGGAAGGGACGCATCGGCGCGTCCACGGGAGGAGCTGATTTCCAGGCCATTGTCAGCGCGATGCTTGCGCTCAAGGGAGAAGATGCCACCCAGAAATGGCTGGAGGCGGCCAAAACCAACTTCAAGTCTTACAAGGACGACACTCCGGTGCTCGCAGCGGTGAACGCCGGCGAGGTCGACGCGGGAGTTTTGTACCACTACTACTCCTTCGTGGACCAGGCCCAGACCGGCGAAAACAGCAAGAACGTTGATCTCCACTACTTTAAGAACCAGGACCCGGGTGCGTTCGTCAGCGTCTCCGGCGGCGCTGTTCTGGCGTCCAGCAAGAAGCAGGCCCAAGCCCAGGAGTTCCTGAAGTTCATCACGGGCAAAGCGGGTCAGCAGGTTCTCCAGAACGGCGACTCCTTTGAGTACACCGTTGGCTCCGACGTGCCGGCCAACTCCAAGCTTGTGCCGCTCAAGGACCTCCAGGCACCTTCGGTGGACCCCGCGAAGCTCAACAGCGAGAAGGTCACCGAGCTGATGACCAAGGTCGGGCTCCTCTAGGCCGAGGACCGCCTAGCCGCCGCAGACCGCCACCCCTGTCCCGTCGAGGGCGGGGGTGGCGGTCCGTCAGTGCCCGCTCAGGGTGTCAGCCGGCGGCTGATCGCCTCGAACATCGCGGCGGCTGCAGGGCCCGCAGCAGGATCAACCGGCAGCGCTGTTGAAGAGAATTTGACCCCCACTACCCCTGACCTCCGGTTGATGTAGACCATCTGCCCGTGGATGCCGAGGCAGTATGCCGTATCCGCATCGTCCGAGAGGAACCAGAACTGGCTGCGGTACTTGCCTCCCGGCATCTCTTCCGCATGATCGCCAGCCGCGAAGGCCGTTGCGGAATCGGGGCCGCCGGTGAAGATGTCGTCAACCCAGTCAGACTCGAGGATCCGCTCATCGTTCAGTGAGACCCCGCCGTCGCGGATCATGGCTCCGAACAGGACCATGTCCCCAAGCGTGGCGCAGATGCCGCCGTCGAACATGCCCGTACCGGCCGCATCGAGGGAGATGAAGGCGTCATGGCGGGCACCCATCCGGGACCAGAGGACCTCAGAGGCGAGTTCTGCGAACTGCTTCCCGCTCGCGGCTTCGCAAAGCCAACCGAGCACATCCGTCTCGCAACTGCGGTATTCGAAATGGCCGCCGTGTTCACGGACCTGTTCCAAGGTCAGCAGGAACTCCTTGAGCGTGCCTGCTCCGCCGTTACGGGGCGCCCAGCCCACGGCCTCGTCCAGCTTCCGGACCTCGGAGCTGGCGTCGAGGTATTCCTCCGAGAACTTGATGCCACTGCGCATGTCCAAAATGTCCCGCACTGTGGCGCCGCCGTAGCCGCTAGCGCGGAGCTCGGGAACATAGTGCTCTATCGGCTGGGCGGTGTCGATTTTCCCTTGCGCCACTAGGACGCCGAGCACCGAGGAAACGATGGATTTGCTGACGGACATCAGCAGGTGCCTGGTATCGTGGCTCATCGCCCCGAAGTACTCCTCGACGAGAACTTCATTGCCGTGCAGGACCATCCAGGCATCAGTGCTGGTGGCCGCCAGGACTTCCTCGACGGTTCTGTCCGAGCCGTCCGGCAGGCGGACAACCACGCCCCGGAGCCCGAGGGGATCCTCAGGCATCGCCCGCTGCAGTGGGCTGGCAGAGTCCTTGGCCACGGCGCGAATCGCGGCGTTCGCGAACAGCTCATCCATGTGAAGGAAAGACCACGGCAGATTCGCTGGCTCCTGCCAGTTGTCAATGGTGACCCTGCTTTGGCCGGTGGTAATGCGTGACATGGTGTTCCTCCATCGGATCCGGCCCGGGGCCGGGTTTAGTGTGGGCCGCAGCAGCTTTGGTGCGGATCGGGCATAATCATGAAAGCGAATGGCATTCTCTTTCATGATTATGCACTACAACAACAGGATGGAATTTGCGTGAGTCGCGTACTCCTTGTTATCGACGTTCAAAACGACTACTTTCCCGGAGGCGCATACCCTCTTGCCGGTTCAGATATGGCGGTTGCCGCTGCCGCATCTGTTATTGAGATCTTCCGGCAGAGCGGCGAGCCAGTGGTGCACGTCCAGCATGTGTGGGACGAACCGGAGGCGAGCTTCATGCGACCGGGGACCGCCGGCGTCGAGATCCACCACGCGGTGCGCCCGCTCCCAGAGGAAGTTGTGATCACCAAGGCGTCGCCAAATGCCTTTATCGGCACTGAACTTGGCGCCGTGCTCAAGCGGCTAGAAGCAAGTGAGCTGGTGGTGGTCGGAATGATGACAAGCATGTGCGTGGACTCCAGTGTTCGGGCAGCCGCGGAACAGGGGTTCGACGTTGTTCTGGTCCATGACGCATGCGCCGCCCCGGATCTTGAGTTTGGCGGGGTCCGGGTCCCGGGCGAGATGGTTCACTCAGCATTCGTCGCAGCCCTTGGAGACGGTTTTGCCCGGGTGGTCTCATCCCGAGACGTCATCGCCTAGCAGCAAGGACCCCCGCTCAGCCGACCTTGAAGCCCCCGTTGCTGTAAAGAATCTGGCCATTCATCCACGAGCCCTGGCCGGAAAACAGGAATCTCACCAGGTCTGCCGTGTCCTCGGCCGTGCCGAGCCGACCGGCGGGCGTCGCGCCGATGCACCGGCTGCGCGTCGCGTCGTCCATCCATCCGGTGTCGATCGGGCCCGGGTTCACCACGTTCGCACGAACGCCCCGGTCTGCCAGCTCGACGGCGGCTGCTGTGACGATCCGGTCGAGGGCTCCCTTGCTGGCACCGTATGGCAGATTGTGAACAGTGTGATCGCTCGTCAAAGCGACATGACCAAACCTGTCACCGGACCAAGGGCTCCTGCAGCCCTGATGATGAGCTCAGCCGGCACCTCTGGATCGCTCAAGTCGCCCGGGACGAGTTCGACGGCGGCCCCCCAACGCGCGGCATTCGCTGGCGATGGACTCGGGGTCGTCGGCATTGCCCTCCAGTCCGACGCGATCGTCGTGCGGTCGCCAATAGTTGAGGGCGAGATCCCAGCCGTCGCGCGCCAAACCGACCGCGAGGCTCGCCCCGATCGAGCGCCGTCGACCGACCCCCGTCACAACCGCGACTTTCGAACGGCTCTGCATCGTCATGGTTCGATTCTAGGAAGCGGCCTTGGCCACGCGGGGAGGCACAGCCGTCACTGATCAGGAAGCAACCAGCCATCGGCGATCAGAAGCTCCCGGAGCGCGGGCCGGCTGAGCGGTTCCGGTCCGTCGTGGGCTTTGCGGCGGACCGAGACGAGCAGCTTCTTCACGCCGTCGGCGCTGATCCCCAGGCTCGCGCCGACATCGGCCATTGTCCCGCCCGAGCCGCCCAAGTACAGCGTGACGGCTTCGTGTTCGCGCGGGGTGAGGCGGATCCGCGGCCCCGGGACGTCAAAGACGCCGGCAAGCTCGGGCAGGACGAACTTCTCGCCGCGCGCCGCGGCGAGCACGGCTGTGGTGAGTACTTCGGCCCCCGCCGTCTTGGGTATGTAGGCCATGGCGCCGGCGTCGAACGCTTGACGGATCACCAGTGGCGTCGTGAGGCAACTGCACACCACCACTTGTGATCCGGTAGAGAGAATGGCCTGGATTTTGGAGCGCAACGGGATTCGGTCACCAAGGATGATGTCCAACAGGACAACATCTGACGACTGTCCCAATGAGGCTGCGAGCTCGGCCCAGGAGCCGAACCGGCCCACCACCTTCACGGTTGTGGCGTTGGCCTCAAGCCAAGAAGCCAGACTCTCCCGGAGCAGTGCGTGGTCTTCGAGGATGTCGACGTGGATCTTTGGCGCTGCCGCCTCGAACCGCCGCCGGAACAACCCCATTGGTGTTCTCCTTTATGGCCGACGACGCTAATCGTCAACCACTTTGCCGCCCCAGTTTCAAGATCCCGCCATACAGAGGAGCAAGAAATCCTCAAGATTCGGACACCTGGAAAGAAAGCAGCGGCCTGCCCTCCGGAGATCCTTGCGCCCCCGAACCCCGCACCGTAGGTTTGAGGAAGCGGACGTATACGTTCGGGGGCATCGGGTTTGAAACCGGTGGTCAGTCAGATTCAGAGAAGGAACACGGCCGTGGCAACAGGTATTGTCAAATGGTTCAACGCCGAGAAGGGTTTCGGCTTCATTGCCCCCGACGACGGTTCGGCGGACGTCTTTGCCCACTACTCGGCGATCGCCTCGAGTGGGTACCGATCACTGGACGAGAACCAGCGGGTCCAGTTTGACGTCGTGCAGGGCCCGAAAGGCCCCCAGGCGGAGAACATCCATCCCCTGTGACGTTAGGGCACTTTTCCTAAGGCAGTTCTGCAAGCAGCCGGCCCCACTTGGGAGCCAGTAACGGCGCTCCGGCAAGCTTGAGGCAATGCCACAGCGTCACCGCTACGGAATCCAGCACCGGCACCCCGGTGGTTTCCTCCACTTCCGCGGTGATGTTGGCGCCGTAAAGGTTCGTGCACAAGTAAATGAGCGCGTCCGGGTTCGAGGCGGCAAGTTCCAAGGACCCGGGCAGCATTTCCGCGTCCGTGACCCGGGCGAAGGATTCGTTGTTGCTGAGATCCATGTGGCGGTGGTCCACCGTTTTGATTCCTTCGCGCTCATATGACTCGATGACGGCTTGGTTCACGTCCCCGGTATAGGGCGTGAACATGCCGATCCTTTCCGTGCCGAACGTCTTGAAGGCCTCAAGGTAGGCCAACGTGGAGGTCGTGGCCGGGATCCCGGTGGCCTCCATTATTTCCCGGACCACGGCCTCGTCATGCGCGGCACCGAGCCAGGAGCCCGAGGTTCCGTTCCACGCGATGACGTCCACGTCCGCCGTCGCGAGCAATGCCGCGGCCTCCCTCATCACGGCCGAATCAAATTGTTTGTCCGAGGAATCATCCAGTGCAATGCGCGTGACCGGAATGCGCGTGAAGTGGATGGTGACGTCCTCGCGGTCACCCAGAATCCGGTAGCTCTGCGGCTCAAGGCAGGTGTTGGACGACGGCACGATCATGCCAATGCGGGTGGGGCGGTGTTCGGAAGGCATGGTTCTCCTAAGCAGAAACGGTGGCAGGAACGGACGGCGATTTTCGAGCGGACGGCGATTTTCGAGCGGACTGGGCGTCGCGGTGTGCGGCGAAGCCGTTTCGGGCAACGAAACGGCCCACGGGGCCGGGATCGTGGAAACCGCCGTCGTCGACCACCACGCGTCCGGCGGAGACGACGACGGCGGGCCAGCCGTTCAGCGTCTTCCCCTCGAAAGGCGAGAAGTCGGTTCCCATGTGGAGCGCGCCGCCGTCGACCTCGCGTTCTTCGGCGGGATCAAAGATGACCAGATCGGCGTCGAACCCTGCCGCGATGGTGCCCTTGCCGGGCACGGCGTTGATCCGCGCGGGACCGGCCGAGAAGACCTCGACGAAGTCCTCCACTGTGCTGTTCGGCGCCATCGCGGTGAACGTGACGGGCATTCGGGTCTCGACGCCGGGCAGCCCGTGCGGCATGAAGCGGACATCGTCGGTGCGCTCGCGCTTTTGTGAGAGGTCGTAGCAGGAGTGGTCCGAGGACACCGTGTGGATTGCTCCGGCCGCGAGACGTTCCTTCAGCGCGGCCACAGTTTCAGCACTGCGCATGGGCGGGCAGCAGGCATACCACTCGGGGAATTTTGAGCCGTAGACGGTGTCATCCAGCGTCAAGTAGTGCGGGCACGTCTCGGAGTAGGCCTCCTGGCCGCGTTCGCGGGCCTCAGCGACCAGATCCACCGCGCCGGGCGTCGACTGATGCACAAAGTAGACCGGCGCTCCCGTGTACTCCGCCATGGCGAGGGTCTCTTTGACGGAAGTTTCCTCGGCGAGCTCGGGCCGAGTGGAATGCAAGTGCTCAATGCCGATCCGGCCGTCCGCGGCGTGCTGTTCGGTGCAGTCGGCGATGATGGGATCGTGCTCCGCGTGGATGTATGTGAGTCCGTCCAGACGCACCATTTCGCGCATGACTTTCAGGATGGTGTCGCCGTCGGCCATGGTGGAACCGCGGTTGGTGGTGTACATCTTCACTGAACGGACGCCCTCCCTGGCGAGCTGCTCCAGCTGCCATGGCATGGTCTCGTCCCAGCTGACCACGGAGCCGTGCAGAGCCACATCGCACCGGGACTCGGCTGCCAATCGCTTCTTGTTCAGGACGGCGTCCAGCGGTGATTCCTGGGCGTCACGCGGAATACCAAAGTCGATGATGGTAGTAGTGCCGCCCCACAGGGCTGCGGTTGAGGTGGTGCGGTAGTCGTCGAGGGTGCGGAAGCGCCCGGTCACCTGGGCCACATGGCAATGGCCGTCCACACCGCCGGGGATGACCAACTTACCGGACGCGTCGATGGTACGCGCGGCTGCGGGGACCGGTTCTGTGGCGTCGATGAGCTGGGTGATGCGGCCGTCGTCGACCACGACGTGTGCGGCCTGCCGGCCAAAGCTGTTGACTACGGTGCCGTGGGCGATGACGAGATCGGGGATGTTCACGGTGATCCCTACTTTCCGGCTGGAACGGCCGCTGCGACAGCATTGGCGGTAACTGAGGTGCTGGCGGCGGACTGGATGGCGGTCAGGGCGGCGTCGAGGGTTTCGGACAACCCCCGGCGGTGCTTGACGGGCGGCGGGGCAAAAGCGCCTTGGCGGTGGAAACCGGATTGCAGCGCCACAACCGCTTCGGTCATGCGGATCCCGGCGGAGATCCCGTCCACCACGGGCACGGGGATCTGTCCTTCAAGCTCGCGTGCGAGTCCCGCAAGCGGGGCACCTGCCAGAATGACGACGTCGGCGCCGTCCTCCGCGACCGCCTGCCGGCTCAGCGCCAGGAGGGTCTCCTTGAAATCCTGTTGCACCGTGCCGATGCCGTTGAGGCTCTGGTTGATGGAACGGATTGAAGCAAGCCGGCTGCCAAGCCCGAAATGCTCCACGCAGTCCCGGTACCAAGCAGTGATGCGGTCCGAAATGGCGATGATGGAGAAGCGTTGGCCCTGCAGGGCCGCGGCGCAGAGGGCGGCTTCCGTGATCCCGATGACGGGCACGTCGCTGAGCTCCTTGAGGGCGGGCATCCCGGGGTCGCCGAAGGCGGCCACGACGACACCGTCTATGCGGTCCGCCGCCGGATCGCCCCCGCAGTGCTCGGCGATGATTTCGGCGACGGCCCCGGCTGCGATGAGGGCTTCGAAGCGGGTCTCGATGTATTCGACGCCATGTCCGGCGGTCCGGACGATCAGCTCGGTGTCAGCCCCCGCCGAGCGGCGGGCTTCGGCGTCGATCAGCGCGGTGACATCCGCGCTGATGTTGGGATTGATGACTAGCAATTTCATGGTCGTTTGCCTTGCAGCTTGAGTTCTGTGGCGGGCTCGTTCTGGGGGAACTGCTCGCGGTACTTTCCAATGTGCGACGCCGATTGGGTAGCGGCGCGCTCCGCATCGCCGCTGGCGATGGCGGCGTAGAGATCGCGGTGTTCCTGGATCAGTTCCGGCAGGTCGTCCACGTGGCGGAAAAGCCAGTGCATGCGGCCCTGGAGCGGTTCCAACGCGGTGCGGAGAAAATCGTTGTTGGCGATGGCCGTGATGGCATCGTGGAATTCACTGTTGGCGCGGTGCGCCTCGAGGATTGAGCCTTTCGCAAGGAAGCGATCGGCTTCATCGAGGAGCCCGGCCAGGTGCTTGAGGTCCTTGTCCGTGGCGCGGGCCGCTGCCAGGCGGCAGGCGAGGACTTCGAGTGACTGGCGGACGTCGAAGAGGTCCTCGACGTCTTTGGGGCTCAAGCCTGCCACTTCGGAACCGCGGGAGGCCCGGTCCTGGATGAGGCCTTCCTGCCGCAGCATGCGGAGGGCTTCGCGGATGGGGAGTCGCGAGACGTTGAATTCGGCTGCGAGGTCCCTCTCCACCAGCCGGGTGCCGGGCGCGTAGTGACCCTCGAAGATTCGCGAACGGATGGCGTCCCGCACGGATTCCCGGAGGGGACGGTCCGTGGTGGGGGTTTCTTCTGCAATCAGCATCTTTGCTCCATTCGTGTTCTTTTGGGTCATTGCGCCCGGCAACCCGGAGGCGTCCGGCCGTGCGGCGGTTCAGGACCGCACGGCCGGCCCGGTCAGGCGAGTTAGACCGGAAGCCGTTTGTTGTAGTTCAGGGTCAGGACGGAGACGCCCATGATCACGGCGGATCCTACAAAGTACAGCAGTGCCCAGGTGTAGGAGCCGGTGGCCCCGACAATCAGGCCTACCACAATCGGGGTGACGAACCCTGCGATGTTGCCACTGAAGTTCATGGCACCGCCCAGGACGCCAGCGTTGGTGCGGCCGCCGAGGATGGCCGGGATGGACCAGAAGAGGCCCACCCAGCGCAGGAAGAACAGGACCACCGAGAGGAGCACGACGGCGGTGATCGGGTCTGCGACGACCGTCACGCCAACCAGGCCGCCGACCACCACGACGCTGGAGATGCCCAGCAGCGTGCGCATGACCAGGTTGGCCGAGGCGCCGGCTGCGCGCCACTTGTCAGCGATGGCGCCGCCGAGGATTTCGCCGACGAAGCCTGCACCGAAGATCACGAAGGTGGACCAGCCGATGGTGTTCAGGTTGAAGTGCTTGGCCTGGGCCAGGTAGAGCGGGCCCCACGTCAGCAGGCCGTAGAACACGCCGTTGAATCCGAGCCAGCCAAAGCACATGGCCCAGAAAGAGCGGAACTTCAGGTAGGGGAGAAGTGCGCGCTTGCCCTGGACGCCGTCCTTCGTGGCCTCGGCGTCCTCCTCGGCGTGGGAGGCCTCGATGTAGTCGGCCTCGGCAGCGTTGACGGCTTTGTGGTTGCGCGGATTGTCCCGGACGTACCACCAGACCGCCAGGCCCATGAGGACGGTGGCCGCGCCGGCGATGATGAACGAGTAGCGCCAGCTGCCGGTTGAGGCGATGAGCCAGGTGATGAGGATGCCGCCCAGGCCGGCGCCGAGCGGGGCGCCTGCGTCGAGGATCGTGGCGCCGCGGCCGCGCTCCTTCTTGTGCATCCAGATGGCGTTGAGCTTGCCGCCGGCCGGCATGACGCCCGCTTCAGCGACGCCGATCCCCAGGCGGGCGATGAACATGCTGAGGAAGCCGCCGGCCAGGCCGGATGCTGCCGTTGCGGCACCCCAGCCGATGCACGACGCCGTGACGACCTTGCGGGGGCCGAACTTGTCGATGAGCAAGCCGACCGGGATCTGCATGAGGGCATAGGTCCAGAAGAATGCCGAAAGCAGGAGGCCGACGAGCTCCGGTGCGAGGTTGAATTCCTTTTGGATGATGGGCAATGCCACGGAAATGGAGCCGCGGTCGATGTAGTTGACGGCTACCAGGACCAGCAGCAGGACGAAGAGCCTCCAACGGACGCTCGTGCGTCGCTGCACGCGGTCCTTTTCTTCTGCTTTTCCTTCGACGGCATGCGCTTCTGTTTCGGTGTTTTGGAGAGACACAGTTTCTCCTTCAGGGGAGTTTGAGGAGCGGGGAAAGTCTTGACTTGTTGAGCTGGGTGCGGGTTGCCGCGGCAGCCGGACTCGCGCCGGCGGCAACTGTGGCGGCCGGTCCTCTTTCTGGGAGGAGGGACGCTGCCGGTTCGTTGGGTCCATTTGGGATCCCGCTTTGGGATCCCAAAATCAAAATTAGATGTGACCCGGCGCACTGTCAAGAGTTTTGGTATACAAAGCGAAGAAACAGAATGTGACCGGGCGTGAAGTATGGCGGAATGTAGGCTCACTCACCCGAGCGGCGCAGGGAATGGGATACCGACACGATCCCTAGGCTTGCCCGGGTGGGGCATGGGATACCGGGGTGTTCGCGCGCGTTCCTGCCTGCCGACACGCTGTCTACCCCACGACGCGCTGTCTACCCCACGACGCGCTCCAGACCCCACGACGCGCAACTGGTTAAGCGACGAGGAGAAAGTCTGGCGACGCGGGAATACCGGTGTCGATAGGGATATCCCGGGTCACGAGGCGTTTAGGGCGTCGAGAGGCGCCCAGGATTGGGAGGGCCTAGCTCGGGTTGAGGTCGGCGAGA
Organism: Arthrobacter sp. 05L417; assembly: GCF_056397865.1. Lineage (NCBI taxonomy): Bacteria > Bacillati > Actinomycetota > Actinomycetes > Micrococcales > Micrococcaceae > Arthrobacter > Arthrobacter sp. 05L417. Next base: position 12,741 of record NZ_JBFTOG010000058.1, on the reverse strand, counting down.
GCCGTCAGCGCCCGCTCGGGATGTTCGGCGATGCGGTTGAGGACGTACAGCCACCACTCGCCACCGAAGATGACGTACTCGCGCGTCCTGTAGCCGTCCCTGTGGAGCCGGTCCAGTAGATCGGTCCCCAGCCCGAGGAGCATCTCGAATTCAATCGCGTCGGTCTTCAGTGCCTCGCCGTGCCTGGCGACGAGCGTGTTGACGAGTTCGTCGTCGTGCGTCGCGAGCGAGAGTGAGTGGCCGGAGAGGATGAGCTGGCTCGCCAGGTCGAGGTAGGCGGCAATGAGTTCGACGCTGTTGCGAGGGTAGGCGACGGACTCGGGTTCAAGGAACGCGCCTTTGACCAGCCGGACCGTACCCGGGTAACGAAGGACCCGCTCGAGGTCTCCGGGGGTGCGGTGCAGGCGGGCTTGGAGTGTGATGCCGACGCGGGGGATCTCGGCTGCGAGCTCTTCGTACAGGTCGAGGACCAAATCGGTCCGATCCGAACCTTCGGCTGAGATCATCAGCCCCGTTCCGTACGGTTCAGTGATCGCGGCAAGCTGGCGTACATGGTGGAGGGCCAGATCGCGGTCCACGAGAGCGCCGAGGTGGGACAGATCAAAAGAGATGGTGCTCGGTACGCCGCTCTTCCCGAGGGTAGCGCCCAGCTCAAGGAACACCGCTGCTTCCGAGCGTGCGAGCTCGGCGTTGCGCACGCTCTCGCCGGCGTATTCGATACTGGCGGCATGCCCGCGGGCCACCGCCGCCGCAGCTACCTCGATGGCGTCAGCCGCGGTGTCCCCGGCCGAGTATCGCCTTGCCACGCGTGAAGCCATTGTCGCCAAGGCTGGGGTGGACATGACACGTTGCTTCAGGTCTTCATCCAATGCCCACGTCCGGAGGGTATTGGCAGCACGCTCAAGATCAATCTTCGTAGTCACCCGACAAACTGTACCTGCGGAAATTGCCGGCACCTGCCTCGGGTTCACGATGCGAAATCCGGGTGCCCCTGGGTCTTCGCTACTCCTCCGGGAAACACCAGACCGTGATGCGTACGCCGTCCGGATCCGTCGTGATGCGGAGCCGTAGATCCCGGCCTACGAGGGCTTCATGCCCGTCCTCGCTTGCCAACTGGTCCGCGAGTTTGCTGATGGCAACGGCCATCGCACGGCCCCAGTGGTGGGGATCCCGGCTCGTGGCCACCGCCTCGGCGCCGTGCTGGCCGGGAACGGACACCCCTGCGGAATCCAACTCCCTCATGTCCATGGCGCTCATCCCGCCACCACCTTCCAGTTGTCGGCCGCGTTTAGTCCCGGTCTTTGGCGTCGGCGCTCCGGGTGTGCGCCAGGATTTCCGCCAACTCGGCGAGCCGATGTGCGCGTGCCGATTCCGCCGGCGTGAACGGCTCGCCCGGCCGGGAGAACAGGAGCGGTCCGTGCCAGGCGGTCGGAATCTTGAGGAGCGTCGTGGAGGGCCCGACGGCGGCGCCCGCCTCAGCGGCCGACCCAACAGGTTCCTGGGTGACGATTTTCGCCGAGAGGAGTTCCGCAACCGCCAGCGGCAGTTCGTCGGGGTTGTCGGCGATCCGGGCAGCCAGGCTCAGGGCCTTGGTCTGGCCGTCCGCCATAGCGAGTGCCGTGGTAGGCCACACGTGCGAATCCCGGCCGCCGCCGTCGTCGAGCGCTCTCAGCAGCTCCTGCTCGCCGAGGTGGCCCGGGGCGGACAACACGAATTCGTCCAGGACGGCGCCATCCACGGGGTGGACATGGATGCTGAGGATGTTGATGTCAGTCCGAGCGAGCGATTGGGTGATGCGTTGGAGGGACCCCGGCCGGTCACGGAGCACGGTCCTCGCCCGCCAAAGCGCCGGGGCCGAATGGAGCTTCCTGCGGTGGCGGAGGGCCGGCGCGTGGATCCAGCGCCGCAGAATCCTGGCCGCGGAGGGCTCGGCGACCCAGATGACCAGGACCGTCGCGGTCACCGTCAGGAGGAGCACCTTGGCCAGGTAAGGAAGTTGCGTTTCAACCACGGCGGCGTGCACGAGAAGTTCGATGGGCAGCATCACGGCGATTTGGGCCACGGTGACCCGGGCCTTCGGAGCCTCGGGCATCTGGCCACACACTTCGCAGGAGAGCTCGGCTGTAGCGGAAGTCCTCGTGTTCGGCTTCATGGCACTATCGTGCCCGAGCCCTGTTTCAGGTGGGTTGCGTCTGCGTCACGATCTTGGGCGGCACTCATGCGAGCCAGTTCGGCGCCGACCGGACGCGCCGAACTGGCCGTAGCGCCCGAAAATTAGCGGGCGTTCTCGTTGCTCTTGTTCGCGGCGGCAAGCTCGGTCAGGAGGTCGCGGATTTCAACAAGCAGGGCGGTGTCGGCCGGCAGCGGTTCGTCCTCCGGTTCTTCGATGGAGGCGCGGCGCTTGGTCAGTTCGTTGATCTTGTTCATGGGCGCCACGAAGATGAAGTACACCACGGCGGCCGTGATCAGGAAGGTTACGAACGCCGTGATGACGGCGCCGAAGTTGACGAATGTCTTCGCGTTGTCCGGCCAGATCGAAAAGCCCAGGCCCTCGGCGTTGACCCCGCCGGCGGCGGCGATGACCGGGTTGACGATGTTGGTGGTGAAAGCCGCCACCAAGGCTGTGAACGCGGTGCCGATGACGACGGCAATGGACAGTTCGATGATGTTGCCGCGAAGAACGAAGTCCTTGAAACCTTTGAGCATGGAATATCCTCCGGTGGGTACGAGTCTCTGGCTAAATCAGAGATCAAACTACCATTCCAAAGTTTCAAACGGGTGTATCGGACCCAATTTCGCTCGGTCAGCCTAGAAGGGCACGGGTGTGGTCGTTGAGGAATATTCCGCGCGGATCGAACTCCCTCCGTACTTGGATAAAGGTGTCCAACTCCGGGTAGAGGCGTTCCAAACGGCTCCTGGTCATGAAATGGATCTTTCCCCAGTGTGCACGTGGCTCGAATTCCTGCAGCACCGCATCGGCATCACGGAAGAACTGCCAGTAGTCGGTCCCGGGTTCGGTAGTCAGGGTGATGACGGTGGTGTCGCGTCCCTGGAACTGGGACATGTAGCCCTCGTCGGCCTTCACCCAGCGAACCTCCACGGGGTATTTCTGGTCAGAGTGCTTGGTTCGGATCAGGTCCTGGACGGCCTCGACAGCGGCCAGTCCAACGTCGCTCGGCACAAAGTACTCGAGTTCATGGAACGGCGTGGTGAATCCGCCCGGGTAAATACGGTACGAACGGTCCAGCCGGGCACCTTCCGTACCCGAAATTTGCTCGTCCTGGATCTGCGCGATGTTGTACCGCTTGGTGTAGCTGCGGTTTGCCATGCTCAGGCCTGGCGCTCCAGGGAGGTCCAGGAGCTCGCACGAGCCTTCTTCCGGGCACCAGAGGAACGAGTAATGCCTGTTCGCGTCGATGTCGGACTGCCACGTTGCGGTGGTCTCGGCCCAAGTGGGGTACGTGATTTGTTCTTGCAGGTAGTAGCGGTCCTCAACCGCCAACTCCACCTCGAGGAAGATCCCGAGCGTACCCAAAGCTACCTGAGCGGCCTTGAGTTCGCGGAGCTGCCCCTCGCCGATTTCGACGATCTCGCCGTAACCATTGATCAGCTTCACCCAACGGAGGTTTGACGAGAAGCTCCCCAGATCCTTCCCGGAGCCGTGGGTGCTGGTTGAGAGTGCCCCCGCGATCTGCTGCTTATCAATGTCGCCTTGGTTGGCCAGCGCGAGGCCTTGCTCCCACAACGGATCGCCGAAGGCATTGATGGTGGTGCCGGCAAGGGCTCTGGCACGACGCCGGACAGGGTCGCTTCCGGTGATCCCCGATAGTGCGGACATGTCCATCAGGACGCCCCCCGTCTGAACCAGTGGCGAGGACGAATGCCCCGAGCCGACCGCCCGCACGGGCAAGCCTTCGCGGATCGCGAAACGAACGGCGTCGAGCGCTTCTTGTTCAGTCCTCGGCCGGACGGTGAAGGCTGGCGTGGCGCTCTGGTTCCCGCCCCAGTTGGTCCAGGTGACGTCTGTTCCGAAAGGGGCCGGCGGGGTGGCTGCGCGTGCCGAGGATGATGTGTGGGGAAGGTTCGCGGTGGTCATTGCTAAGCTCCGTTGCTTGTCTGAACGCTCATGCGCCGTGGTTGATCATGAGGTGCTTGGTGCGGGAGTAATCGTCCAGGGCGTAAAGGGAGAGATCCCGGCCGTAGCCGGATCCCTTGAACCCGCCCCACGGTACCTCGCAAGCCAACACCAAGTGTGAATTGACCCAGACGGTGCCGAAGTCGAGTTGCTTTGGGACGCTCAACGAGAGGCTTGAATCCCGTGTCCACACCGAGGCAGATAGTCCATAAGGGCTCTCATTCGCCCGTGTGATGGCCTCTTCGGTGGAACTGAAAGTCTCGACCGTGACCACTGGCCCAAAGATCTCGTGGGTGGCAACATGCGCCCCGGCCGGGACGTTGCTGATGACCGTGGGTTCGATGAAGTAACCCGGGCCTTCCAACGCAGAACCGCCGACGGCCATGTGCAGGCCAGCAGCTTTTGCCTCGACCAGCGATTCCTTGACGCGTTCGAAGTGTGGGCGGGAAATCATGGGTCCGATTTCCACGTCGTCCCCTGCCCCTGGAGCCCCGACCACCAGGGTGCTGACTTCGCGCACCAGGTGTTCCGTGAACTCGGCAGCCACCGACTCGTGCACAAGTACGCGGCATGCGGCGCCACAGTCCTGGCCGGCATTCCAGTAGCCGGCATTGCGCACCCCAGCGGCGGCCGCGCGGAGGTCGGCGTCAGGAAAGACAACAACCGGAGCCTTGCCGCCGAGTTCCAGATGGACGCGTTTGACCGACTTGGCCGCGGTTTCAGCGACGGCCTGTCCGCTGACAACGCTCCCCGTCAAGGCGACGAGGGCAACGTCAGGGTGTTCGGAAATCCGCTGTCCGACGGTCCGGCCCTGTCCCGTCACGACATTGAGGATTCCGTCCGGAATGCGTCCGGCCAGAAGCTCTGCAAGCTTGAGGGTCGAGAGCGGCGTCTGCTCGGACGGCTTGAGGACGATGCTGTTTCCGGCGGCCAGGATGGGCGCGATCTTCCAGGCAGCCATCAGGAGCGGGTAGTTCCACGGGGTGATGACGCCAACCACGCCCACGGGCTCCCTGAGGATCACCGAGGTGTGCCCGGTTGCATAGTCGCCACCAGCCATCGACGTCAGAGTGCGGGACGCTCCGGCCATGAAACGGAAAGTGTCAATGGTGCTGGAGACATCGTCCTCCGCAACGGCTCGCGGCTTGCCGGTGTTGGCGGACTCGATGATTTCGAAGGCTTCACGATTGGCTTCAATGATGTTGGCGATCAGGTTCAGGACCTCGGACCGCTCCTTCGGTGTGGTGGCGCCCCAGGATTTCTGCGCCGCCACGGCTGCTTCAACAGCAACGTCGACGTCGGCGGCTGTGCCGGCCTTTACGGAGGCGATGACCTGTTCAGTGGTGGGGTCAACGACATCGATGAAGTGGGTGGAAGAGCCCGGAACAAACGATCCGCCAATGAAGTGCCCGCCGGGAGGCAGAGGCAGTGGCAAGATGCCTGGGACGTTGTGGGCCGCAGGGGAGTTGTTGTCTTCGCTGACGCGGCGGACGGTGAACTGTTCGGTGTCAATGAGTGTCATGATTTTTGCCTTTGTTTTCTGGCGCCGGTCGCGGCGTCGGTATGGGGAGTGCGGGCCTGGGCCCGCGGTGTGTCAGACCAAGTCGCTTGCGAGTGCGGGGGCCTGAAACGGTACGGCCGCGGTCTTCTTCCGGAAGGTGCGTGCCGCGACGTAGTAGAGCGGAGCAACCACGACGAGGCCGATAATCCAGGAGAGGTCCACGCCGCCCATGGCCGCCGCGACGGGCCCGGTGTAGATCGCTGTTGCCGAGAATGGGAGCTGGACCAGGGCACCTGCCACGTAGGAACCGATCGCTACCCAGTTGAAGCGGCCGTACACTCCGCCGTCGCGCTTGAAGAAGTCCTCAACCCTGTAATCGCCGTGCCGGAGGAGGTAGTAGTCCACCAGGTTGATGGCCGTCCAGGGAACCAGCACGTACATCAGGAAGGAGAGGAAGTTGGTGTAAAAGAGGATGAAATTGTCGCGTGCGAACAGCGAGATCAGGAGTGCGAGTGTAAAGAGGATGATTGCCGCAACGCTTCGGGTCTTGGCGCGAGGCAACCAGTTCGGCTTGAACGTCTGCCCAATAGTGAGGCTGCACAGGACGCCGCAGTAGAGATTCATGGCGTTCGACGCTGCAACGCCGAGGCAGAAGATTCCCACGACTGCCAGTGTCCATGGCTGGAGCAACGCTCCCATGCTGCCGACGATTTCGACGTTGCCAGCGTCTGCGCCCATCGTGACCGCGAGGGTTCCCACCAAGGCACCCAGGAGCATCGGGAAGAGCGTGCCTAGGACGCAGCCTGAGTAGGAGGCCCAAAACGCCGGGGCCGATCCGGTGCCTTGAGGCATGTAGCGGGAGTAGTCCGAGACGTAGGGAGCGTAGGCGAGTTGCCACAAGGCGGATACGGAGACGGTGGCCATGAAGCCAACCCAGTTGAAGTTTCCCTGGTACAGGAAGGTGGCGGGCAGCCCGTGGACGAGCATGATCCAGACGAAGGCGAGCAGCAGCGCCAAACCAGCCACGATGCTTAGGAAGCGTGCGTAGGCGTGGATGAGCCGGTAGCCGAAAATCGTGGCAACAACGCTCACGACGCCGATGATGATGATTCCTGCGTCAACACTGATGTCCGGGCTGACCGCGGCCATTGCTTCGCCGCCAAAGACAAGGTTCGCGGCGAAGAATCCGACGTACATGATCACCACGATGACCACGATCAGCAGCGCCCCGAAGGAGCCGAATTGGCCGCGGGTCTGGATCATCTGCGCCACGCCCAATTGCGGTCCCTGGGCGGAGTGGAGCGCCATGAATATGCCACCGATGACGTTTCCAAGGATGATTCCCACGATGGCGGGCACAAAGCTGAGCCCGAACACCGTTGTTGCGAGTCCGCCGGTGACGATAGTCATGATCATGATGTTGGAACCGAACCAGATGGTGAAGAGGTCCCGGGCTTTCCCGTGACGTTCATTCAACGGGATGGGCTGAATGGTCTTGTCTTCGAGCCGGGGCACTTCGGTGGCCGCGGCGGGATTGCTTCGGGTGCTCATGATGCGGTCCAGGAGGCTGCTTGCAATTCGCGGACGGCGTTCGTCTCGGCCTTGCCGCGATTCACCATCAGCGCGAGAAGGTCGAAGACGAGGGTCGCCGCGGCTACCGTGGTGATGTCTGCGTGGTCGTAGGCCGGAGCGACCTCGACGACGTCTGCTCCGACGATGTTGATGCCGTTCAGGCCGCGGAGCAGTGCCAGAAGTTCGCGCGAGTGGAGCCCGCCCATCTCGGGAGTGCCGGTGCCCGGCGCGTAGGACGGGTCCAGGACGTCGATGTCGATGGAGACGTAGACCGGGGTGTCGCCGAGTCGCTCCTTGACCCGTTGGATGGCTGCTGGAACACCGATGACATCCAGATCCGAGCAGCGGATGATTTGGAATCCGAATTCGTGGTCGCGGAGGAAATCGTTGCGATCGTAGACCGGCCCGCGGATGCCGACGTGCATGGACCTATCTTCCACAAGGAGGCCTTCTTCAAAAGCCCGCCGGAAGATGGTTCCGTGGGTGACCGGCTGGTCGAAGTAAGTGTCCCAGGTGTCCAGATGGGCGTCGAAGTGCAGCAACGCGACCGGCCCGTGGACCTTGTTCAAGGCCCTGAGCATCGGGAGGGCGATAGTGTGGTCGCCACCGATCGAGATGAGCTTCTTGTCCTCGCCGATCAGGGGGAGTGCCTGCTCTTCGATTTCGCGGACGGCCCGGGTGATGTCGTAAGGCGTGCAGGCGATGTCGCCAGCGTCGACAACCTGGACTTCGTATACAGGCTCGACGTCCAGTTCGGGGTGGTAGCCGGGGCGCAGCAGCCGGGAGGCTTCGCGGACTGCGGCAGGACCGAACCGGGCGCCTGGCCGGTAGGACGTTCCGCCGTCGAACGGCACGCCGACAATCGCAATGTCGTAGTCCGGAACGCGGTCGATTTGGGGGAGCCTGGCGAAGGTGCCGAGGCCTGCATACCGGGGGACTTTTGTTGCGTCGACGGGACCGATGGGCTTGTGCGTTGTCATTCCGGGATCCTTTGTGCAGTGCTGCCGAGCTGCGATGCCCGCAGCGTTTCGGTGTTGGGAGGGGTGCTCGCCTTTGAGCGGGAAGTAGGTAATCCAATTCTTAGTGACGTGCATCACGGCGTATAGCGGTAGATTGACTACAAATGGCCGAGGCCCTTATACGTTTGTCTAAGGGCCTCTGAGTTGGCCGGAAACCAAGGCGCTGGGAGCATATTTCATGGCGATCACTGTGGCTGAGCTCGTGGCGGAACCCCAGCTCGGGCTCACGCTTTTGGCCGGATATACAGGCAGGGACAACCGAATCACCTGGGCACACACTTCTGACCTGCCGAGGCTGTGGGAATGGGTCACCGGCGGCGAACTGATGATGACCAACGGCCTGTCCATCCCGGCCGACGCCCAAGGCCAGGTTGCGCTCGCCGAGGCGCTCGTCGATGCAGGTGCCAGCGCCCTGGCCATCGGGGAAAAGATGCATGCCCCGGATTTGTTGCCCGAGTTTCTGGCGGCATGCGAACTGCTGCCGCTGCCGCTGATTAGCATTCCGTATCCGTTGCCCTTCATCGCCATCGCGCGAACGGTAGCTGAGGCTTCCTTGCTGGAGGAATCGCGGCGCCTGCGGCAGACGGCCCGGGTTTATGACCTGCTCCGTACGGCGGGAACATCCGAGGACCATTGGCAGGGCCTTATCCAAGGCCTTGAGGCCGAGCTCGATGCGGATCTGTTCGTCGTGGACCGGCGCTGCCTTCATCCCTGGCATCCGGATGCTGAGCCGCTGCCGGACTTCCTGAAGGCGGAACTGGCGCCCTTGACAGGGCATATACCCATGACCGGGAAGAAGTTCCAATGGCATCGGCTGCGGGACCGGCATGTGTTGATGATGGACATCCCCACTCACTCCAATGCGGTGCTAGTGGTGCTGCCGAAAAGCGATCCGCACCCTGACGCCGTCGTGCTTCTGCATGCGGCGACGGTGCTGGGGTTGGAACTCTCACGGTCGGCCCTGTCCCTGGAAAGCCGGCATCGCCTGGCGGGCGAATTCCTCCTGCAGGCGTTCGATGGACGTCTCGGGATCGCGGAACTGGAGATCAGGCTCACTGCTTTTGATATTTCGGCGCAGAGTTTTGTGGTGGTTTCGATGGGGGCCGACGACGGCGGGCGGCTGGCGGATATTCACGTCGAACTGTGGCGCCACGGACTTCAAGCCGCTTGCCTGAGGCGTTTCAATACACTTCATGTGGCGATATCAGCAGCGGTGGCCGATGACGTTTTGATCCACTGCGCGGGGCCCGGGGTTCGGATTGGCATCAGCTCGCCTACTTCTGCCGGGGGCGTCCAACGTGCGCTCCAGGAATCGTTGTGGGCGCTCGGTTCAGCGAAAGGCAATGCCGTAAACCTGTCCCGTTACGCCGAGGGGCCCTCGTGGCTGGGGCTTACCAGTTTCGAGGAGGGGACGGCGTTGGTTCAGCAGCTGCTCGGCCCGATCTTCACGTATGAACAGAGCCAGGAAGGCGATCTCATCGTGACTTTGAAGACCTACCTGGACACCCAGAGGTCGTGGCAAAAGACTGCCGCTGCGCTTTTCGCCCATCGCCAAACCATCATTTACCGCATCCGGAAAATCAGCGAGTTGACGGGGCTCGACATGACCGAAACGTCCACGCTGGCCCAGCTTTGGTTTGCGCTCCAGATTCATGAGGCCATGCACAAGTAAGCCCCGCCCCGGAGAGGACGACGCCCTCGCTCGCTGGGTGAAGCGAGCGACGGCGGCCTTCTCCTTTAGTCCATCGGGCACGGCCAGGGTGCCTTGCTGTTGATTTGCGAGGTGGCTGTTATTGTCCGCTCCGGGCACCCGCGCGGATGGACACGTCTGCGGCATACTGGTCCGACTGGAGCTCGTCCTGGAACCTCGCGTAACGGGCCAGGTGGGCTGGACGGCGGCGCAGGAAGAACCACGCGACGCCGAGCATGATGAACCAGGCCGGCGTGAAGAGCAATGCCGTCAGCGTGTCCGGCTGGGTGGTCAGCGTCCAGAGCACAAAGGCGAAGAACGCGAAGACCACCCACACCATGGGCAGTCCGCCGGGCATCTTGAACTTGGACGCGACGTGCAGCTGCGGGCGACGACGACGGAATGCGATGTAGCTGGCCAGGATGATGGACCAGACGAAGACGAAGCAGACGGCGGACACGGTGGTGACCATATCGAAGGCCTTGCCGACGTCCTGTCCCGCGTACATCAGGACGACGCCGGAGAGCAGAAGCACGCAGGAGAGGAACAGGGCGTTGCGGGGAACCTTCCGCCGGGACAGGCCACTGAAAAGGGCTGGGGCGTCGCCTTCCTGGGCCAGGCCGTACACCATGCGCGAGGTGGAGTAGATACCGGAGTTGGCCGAGGACATGGCCGAGCTCAGCACCACCAAGTTGACCACGGTGGCGGCTGCGCCGAGGCCGGCCAAGGAGAACATGGCGATGAATGGGCTGTGGCCGGCGGCGAACTGGGTCCAAGGAGTGACGGACATCAGGATGATGAGGGCGCCCACGTAGAAGAGGAGCACGCGCACCGGGATAGAGTTGATCGCCCTGGGCAGGTTCTTCTCCGGGTCTTTGGCTTCTGCCGCAGTGGTGCCGACAAGCTCAATGCCCACGAACGCGAAGACCGCGATCTGGAAGCCGGCCACGAAGCCCATGAATTCGTGTGGGAAGAAGCCGCCGTGGCTCCAGAGGTTGGTGAGGCTTGCTGGTCCGGCCTCGGACTGGAACCCGCTGAAAATCATGAACAGTCCCACAACGATCAGTGCCGCAATCGCGATGATTTTGATGAGGGCGAACCAGAATTCTGTCTCGCCGAAGGCCTTCACCGTGGTCAGGTTCAACAGCAGCAGGATCGCGATGGTGGCCAGGCCCGGAAGCCACAGCGGGAGGCTCGGCCAGAGTTCCTTTGAGTAGCCCGCGATCGCAATGACGTCCGCGATACCGGTGATTACCCAGCAGAACCAGTATGTCCAACCCGTGAAGAAACCTGCCCACGGACCGAGGAGGTCAGCGGCAAAGTCGCTGAAGGATTTGTAGTGCAAGTTGGACAGCAGCAGTTCGCCCATGGCGCGCATGACGAAGAACAGCATGAAGCCGATGATCATGTACACGAAGATCACGGACGGCCCGGCTGCGGAGATGGTCTTTCCGGAGCCCATGAACAGGCCTGTGCCGATGGCCCCGCCGATTGCAATCAGCTGGATGTGCCGGTTGCTGAGCTGCCGTTCAAGATGCGGTGTTTCACTAGCTATGGCGGGCGGTTGATGAATCGTCATGAGGAACTCCATCGTTCAAGTGGCATCATGGTGCCACGATGATTCGGGGTTCCTCCCCGCTCTGTATGGGACCTGAGAGATTCCGCGGCCTCGTGCTTTCGCATGGTTCCGCTTTGCACCGTCGGTGAGCCCGGGTTCCCGGACTGCTTTCCAGAGTTGCCTTGCCGCGGCGGTACATGGGCCTGAGAGTTTCCTGGGGAGGATTTGCTCCTACGGCGACTGCAGAATGTACTGGCAGGACTCTCCCGCCGCAGATCATCAGCGTATTCAGTTTGGGTGAATCGCGGTCTTGGGGCCGGCTTGTACCGTCCGTGGCCAGCTCCTTCAGGGCGGCCACCCGACCCAGTGTGGGATAGCTCACTAAGGAATGTCAACTCCGGCTTTGCTTCGTTTGTCCCCGCTTGATGCCGTTTGTCGATCACTATTTCCGATACCGGATGCGATGTTGCCCCGGCGCTGGCGTTGTGTGTATGGTGTGAGCCGAATCACCCAAATCTGAATATGCCTTTCGAACCGTGGCGGGAGAGTCCTCCCAGTCATCAACCGGGCAGGCGCCGTAGGAGCAAATCCTCCCCAGGAATCTCTCAGGCCCCCGTACCGCCGCGGCGAGGCAACTCTGGAAAGCAGCCTGGCTTCGGTCCGGCTCACCGACGGTGCAAGCGGAACACAACGTGACAATGCGTTCTGCGGAATCTCTCAGGTCCGATACAGAGCGGGGAGGAACCCAAATCGAAGCCGTGCCATTGTGGCCGGCCCTACCTTGGAGTTCCCTTTGACTATTCATTCAACCCCCACCGCTTTTGCAGACCGGCATATCGGCTCACGACGGCAAACCGATGTTGACATCATGCTCAAGGCCGTCGGCTACGACAGCGTCGATTCGCTTGTAGACACCGCGGTTCCCAATGACATCCGCCAGGACAAGCCCCTCACCTTGGCCGACGCCCTGAGCGAGGTGGAAGTTCTGGCCGAACTTCGCAAGCTGGCGGCCAAGAACAAGACGGCCGTGCAGATGATCGGGCAGGGCTACTACGACACCGTGACCCCGCCGGTGATCCGCCGCAACATCCTCGAATCCCCGGCCTGGTACACGGCCTACACCCCGTACCAGCCGGAAATTTCCCAGGGCCGCCTCGAGGCGCTGCTGAACTTCCAGACCATGGTCCAGGACCTCGTGGGCCTGCCGATCGCCAATGCGTCCCTGCTGGACGAAGCGACCGCCGTCGCCGAGGCGGTCCTGATGAT